>DATMUN010000170.1:0-2348 GCA_035563895.1 Occallatibacter sp.
GAACGAGGCCATATATGGGCGTTGTTGCAGAAATCAGGGCGCTTCGCGGTGACGTTTACGCGCAACGCTCGGGTAGACCAGGATGTTAACTTCACTTCGAACTGCGTAGATTCTCGATTTTTTCACCGGGAAGATGCGCAAGGACGAACGCAAGGCAAGCGAGCCCAAAGGAACGTACCGCGTCAAGAACTGGCGTGAATACAACGCGGGCTTGATTGCGAGAGGTGATGTGACCATGTGGATTGATGAAAGCGTACTGACGCAGCTATCCGAGGCTGGCTTGACCAAGCGCGGCCGACCGCGCATCTACAGTGATGCGGCGATCCAGATGCTGCTCGGCCTCAAGCAGGTCTTTCATCTGCCGCTGCGCGCTGTGCAGGGCTTCGCGCTTAGTCTGCGCAAACTCGCCTACCCGGGCTTGCCGGTGCCAAACTACACGACCTTGAGCCGTCGCGCACAGACGCTGAAGGTCGTATTGCCAACGCAGC
This sequence comes from Occallatibacter sp., assembly GCA_035563895.1. Lineage (GTDB taxonomy): Bacteria > Acidobacteriota > Terriglobia > Terriglobales > Acidobacteriaceae > Telmatobacter. The sequence continues at coordinate 489 of DATMUN010000170.1, forward strand.
GCCCCAATGCGCCCTTGCACCTGGTGATCGACAGCACCGGACTGAAGGTCTACGGCGAAGGTGAGTGGAAGGTACGCAAGCATGGCTGGTCCAAACGTCGCATGTGGCGCAAGGTGCACCTGGCGATGGATGCGAACACGGGCCAGATCTGCGCCGCGCTGATGACCCATCAAGACGAAGGCGATGGCGAAGTTCTGCCCGATTTGCTCGACCAGATTCCCGCTGATGTGGCAATCGATACCATCGGCGGCGATGGCGCCTACGACACCAAGGCATGCCATGCGCAAATTGCGGCGCGCGCAGCGGTCCCTTCGATTCCACCACGTGAGGGCGCGACGCCGTGGCCAGCGAGCACGCCCGGCGCGTTTTGGCGCAATGCTGCCATCGACGCGATCGCGGCAAGCAGCAGACGTGAATGGAAGCAGGCGAGCGGCTACCATCGTCGCTCGCTGGCAGAGACCCTGATGTACCGGCTCAAGATCCTTACAGGTTCCTGCCTGTGGGCTCGCGAGATTGGCTCCCAGGCAACCGAAGTCTCGATTCGTGCAGGCGTGCTCAACCGCATGGCGGCCATCGCACGCCCGCAGTCCGTCCGTATCGCCTGAAATCGAAAACACAAAGGTCATGTCGTCTCTACGCCTGATTAATGCAACAAAGCCCCATATATGCCAAACCGCGTTAGCGGGCGACCGAGCCGGTTAAGGAAGACAAAGTCTTCGGCAGAGCGTCCATGGACAAGCGGCTTCAAGACATTTGCGGTGCGATCCCATATCGGGCACCAGCGGAGCTTGTTGCCTTTACCCCTGAGCCGGATTGCGGGAGTGCTCCCCCAAGCAATATCGCCCACAGTCAGGTGGGCAGCTTCGTCCACGCGCGCTCCAGTGTTGTAGAGAAATAGCAGCAGAGCGTAGTCGCGCACCCCCAGTGGCGTGCATATATCAGGTATCCTGAGCAAAACATCGATTTCTGGCTTATCCAGGTAGTTGAGCGTCGACTTTGCTGTTTTCTTGAATGGCACTGCGCGAATCGTCGAGTACCAGGCCAGATGCTCCGGGCTGTGCATACCGATGTACTTCGCCAACGAGTGGATTGCCGAAAGGCGCAGATTGCGAGTGGTACAACTGCAGCCGCGTTTCTCCTCCACGTATTCGAGGAAGGAGCGCAACATCGACGGAGAGAGATCATCAATCGTCAGGCGGTCCACTGGCTTACCACAGGCTCTGCTCAGGTAGGGCAGAAAGAGGACAAGAGTATCCCGATAACTGGCTTGCGTATTGCGTGCAAGGTTGCGGTCAGTGACAAGATATTCCAGGAGGAAGCGGCGGACCCAAGGGCCGATCAGAGAATGGTCACGCATGGCGCACCTCCGGTTGAGCGTAATGTTCGAAGCGAAGACTTGCCTCGTGCAGCAATTCCGCCGTGACATCAAGGTACCGCTGCGTGGACGAGACGTCGACATGCCCGAGATAGGTTGCCAATTGAGGTAGCAACTGTTGGACATCGGCACCGGCTCGATACCATGCAATAATCCGATGGACAGCCGCGGTATGCCGAATGTCATGGATGCGAGGCTGGTAACGTGCAGAGCTTTCACGGCAAATTCCCGCGACGGCTCGCACTCGACGAAACTGTTTGCCAATCCACTCATAATGCAAGCGATGGCCGGTACTCGTAGCAAAGAAAGTCGAGGCGTCACCAACGGGCAATGGGAGTTGGCGGCGGCGAACCGCATAGTCGACCATGGCCTTCACTAGACGGGGACCGATTGGAATCAGCCGCTCCTTGAAGAACTTCGCGTTCCTTATCGTTAATATGCCTTCCGCCAGATCAGCGTCCTGTAGTGTCAGCGATAGCGCCTCA
>DATMUN010000171.1:0-3069 GCA_035563895.1 Occallatibacter sp.
CGCTGGCAAAGAAACGGTCCCCGCCATCCTCCGCCAGGTCTCCGACGAGCAGGTCATGGAGATCACCATTGTCGAGAACCTGCAGCGTGCCGACTTGAACCCGATGGAGCAGGGGCGCGCCTTCGAGCGGCTCTCGCGCGAGTTCAAGATGACGCAGGAGCAGATGGCTATCCGCACCGGCAAAGAGCGCGTCACCATCGCGAACTTCCTGCGCCTGACGCGGCTGCCGGAAGAGGTTCAGGGCCACATCGAGAAAGGTACGCTGAGCTTCAGCCATGCCAAGGCGCTGCTGGGTCTCGGCACGCAGGATCAACAGCTGAAGGTTGCGCGGCACGTGGTGAACCTGTCGCTCTCCGTGCGCCAGACGGAAAACTACGTGTCGGGCATTCTGTTTCCCAAGCCACGCGAAGAAGCCAAGCCGGAGCCGCCCGTCGATCCCAATGTGCGCGAGGTGGCGGAGAAGCTGCAGCGCGCGCTCGGCCTCCGGGTGCGCATCGAAGACAACAAGGGCCGCGGCAAGGTGATCATCGAGTATTCCACTCTGGCCGACTTTGATGGTCTGCTGGAGCAGCTGGCTGGATAGTATGCAATGCGGTTGTTCGTTGCCATACCGGTGGGTGCAGGAACGCGGCAGGAGCTGGAGCAGCTCGTAGCCCGCCTGCGCCGGCCAGACGACCACCTGAAGTGGACCGCACCGGCAGGCTGGCACATCACCCTCGCCTTCCTGGGCAACTCAACTGCCGATCAGCTGGGCCGGTTGAACGAACAGCTCGCAGCAGTACACTTCGCTCCATTCCCAATCAACTTTGCGGCTCCGGAGATCTTCGATCGGGCTGGGGCGTTTGTCGTGAGCGTACAGCCCACGGCTGAGCTGGCTGCGCTGCAGCGGGCGGTGAGCGCGGTTGTGGCTGCGTGTGGATTCGTGTCTGAGGCGCGGGCATTTCATCCGCATCTGACGCTGGCGCGAGCACGGCGTGGAGCGCGGCTGCGCGTAGACGCGACCGCGAAGGTCACCGGATTCATGGCGTGGGAGTTCTCGCTGTACGAGAGCTTTCTGGAGATAGGTGGGGCGCGGCATGAGGTGCGGCAGCGGTTTGAGTTGAACTCCTAAAGTTTTCGTTGACAAGGGGTGGAGTTGGCGGTATTGTCCTAAGTGTTTCGGAGTAGTTCGGAATTTATTCCTAATATTTTCGGAGGTTGGTGTGGGCGAGAAAGAGAAGGATAAGGCGAAGGCGGGTGGGCTGACGAAGCTGGAGCTGAAGGTGATGCAGGCGGTGTGGCGGGCTGACGGTGGCACGGTGAGCGCGGTGCAGGAGCAGATGGGCGGCGAGCTGGCATACACGACTGTGCAGACGATGTTGAACATCCTGGTGCGGAAGGGCAAGCTGCGGCGGCAGCAGGAGGGGCGAGCCTTTCTGTACACGGCGGCGGAGAGCGAGGCCAAGGCGCGCAAGGAGACGCTGCGCGACCTGATCGACCGGATGTTTGGCGGGCGCAGCGAGGAACTGGTGATGAGTCTGCTGAAGAGCCGGGAGATTAATACGAAGAAGCTGGCGGAGTTGGCGAAGAGGTTTGAGAAGGACAGGGACTAAGCACTGCGTGCGGCGTGCGGCTCGCTGATCGCTCGCGGGGCGATGTGTGATTGAGCTTGGTATCCCCGGTCCCTAAGTGCTAGGGACCGGGGGCACCCGGCAACGGTCCGGTTTCGTACTGCGAACTCTTTTGGGGATCTTCGATGAAGAATTTCGCGATAACTGCAGTTTGCGCGGGGCGCTTGCGGCACGACTGAAGTCGTGCCCTGTTACAAAGTATGGTCGTGGCGGGGATGCGGGCTTGCTTTCCCACATCTCTTCGAGATATGGGGCACCCATTTCTGTGCTTGGGATAGAGGTGCTAGGGCCTGAAGGCCACTGCTCCCTCTGTACATTGCAGCTATCCCCGGTCCCCGAAAGCGAGGGACCGGGGGCATCCGGCTTACTTTCCCATTCATCGCGCATAAGACGCGCGATGGATGGGGCACACTTCGATCCATTCAGGCCAATGGGGTGCGGGTCAGGGTGCCGTCTACGAGTCGCTGGATGCCTAGGGGGTTCGCGGACTGGAGCTCGGAGGGGAGCATCGCGTCTGGGAAGGACTGGTAGCAGACGGGGCGGACGAAGCGGAAGATGGCGGCGGTGCCGACGGAGGTGAAGCGGGCGTCGGCGGTGGCGGGGTAGGGGCCGCCGTGGACCATGGCGTGGGAGACTTCGACGCCGGTGGGGAAGTTGTTGAAGAGGACGCGGCCGGCGATGCGGGCGAGCTGGTCGAGCAGAGGCGCGTGGTGGGCGAGCTCGGCGTCGCTGCCGAAGATGCTGGCGGTGAGCTGGCCGTGGATGGCGCGGGCGGCGAGGAGGAGGCCGGTCGGGCTCTCACAGCGGACGAGGAGGGTGGTGGGTCCGAAGATCTCGTCGGCGAGGTCGGGGCGGGTGAGGAACTCGTTGAGCTCGACGTGATAGAGCTGGGCGGCGGCGTGGCAGGCGGGACCTGAGACCGGGACTGCTGCTGCGGCGAGTTCGGCGGAGTTAGCGCGCCGGACGGTGCCCTCGGAGTAAGCCGAGGCGATGCCGGGGGTGAGGAGGGTGAAGGGATTCGCGGCGGTGACGAGTTCCTTGAGTTTCGAGACGAAGGCCGGGGCTTCTGGCTGATTCACATAAAAGACGATGCCGGGACGGGTGCAGAACTGGCCTGCGCCGAGGGTGAAGGAGCCGAAGAGGTTCTGCGCGAGGGCTTCGGGGCCTGCCTGGAGCGCGCTGGGGAGGAAGAACATCGGATTGACCGCCGACATCTCGGTAAAGCAGGGGATGGGCTCGGGACGGGCGGCGGCGAGGTCCATGAGCTGGCGGCCGCCGCGGAGGGAGCCGGTGAAGCCGACGGCCTTGATGGCGGGATGACGGACGAGGGCGGAGCCGATCTCTGCGCCGGAGCCGAAGAGGAGAGAGTAGACGCCTTCGGGGAGTCCGCAGGCCGCGATGGCGGACTGGATGACACTGGCGACGAGCTCGTTGGTGCCGGGGTGGGCGGAGTGGGCCT
>DATMUN010000172.1:0-3303 GCA_035563895.1 Occallatibacter sp.
CCTGCTTCTCGCCGCCGCCCTCAACTTCGCGCTTCGTGCGCGCGGGTTGCGTTCTGTCTCTTCATCGCCGGCCACCGCCGGCTTCTTCGTCAACACTTCCCAGATTCCCTGCCGCGCTCCGTCGCGCAGCGCGTCTTTTACGATGCGATCTTCCAGCGAGTGAAAACTGATTGCCACCAGCCGTCCTCCCGGCTTCAGCAATCCCGGCGCGGCCTCAACCCACGCGCGAATCTCGTCCAACTCGCGATTCACATAAATACGAAGCCCTTGAAAGGTTCTCGTCGCCGGATGAATCCTGTCCTGTTTCATTGCCGGGGCGGCTTGGGCAACAATCCGGGCCAATTGACCCGTCGTAGTCACCGGCCGCCCGCGAACAATGGCTCTGGCGATTCTCCGCGACCTCCTTTCCTCTCCGTATTCGTAAATAAGGTCTGCAAGCTCACGCTCGCTCGCCTCATTCACCACTTGTTCGGCGGTCGGCCCAGTGCGCGTATCCATGCGCATGTCCAGCGGCCCATCCGCCATAAAACTGAATCCTCTGCGCGCTTCGTCCAGTTGCAGGCTGCTTACGCCAAAGTCAGCCAGCACTCCGTCCAGTTCGCCTGGCTTCACGTGCTCGGCAATCGAACTAAAGGCCTCGCCGATCAGCGTCATCCGCGGAGCACGCTCACCCAGTTCGTTGGCCACCCGCGCCAGCTTCGCCTTTGCCAGCCCCAGCGCCTCCGGATCGCGATCAAACGCAATCAGGTGCCCTTCCGGACCGATCCGCCTAGCTATCTCGCTCGAGTGACCCGCAAGCCCTAGCGTGCAGTCAGCCACCACGGCGCCTTCGCGCAGATTCAGAAACTCAATCGCATCTTGTAAAAGAACCGGCACATGGCGCTCGTTCGTCATCGTCATGCGCTCCCCCTTGGGGGATTCTCTAATCCTCTCGGCGCAGCAGCGCCGCCATTGACTTGCGATCCTCTGCCGTCAGTTTGTTATCCGGCAGCTTCCGTTCAAACACCGCGCGGTTGTGGACTTCCAGCCGGTTCTGCATGCCGAAGACCGTCACCTCGCCGTCCAACTTGGCCGCCTCACGCAGGATCATCGGCAACACCAACCGCGCCTGCGAATCCATCTCCACCTGCTGCCCGTAGTAGCTGGTCCACATCATGTACTTCTGCGCCGCGTCATCCATCTCGCTCGCAGCCACCAGCCGGGCCTCACGTTTTTCCCACTCCGCCAGCGGCCAGATCTCGGCTTTCTCGCCATCCGCGCTGGTCACATAAAACTGGCTCACGCCCTGGGCATCCATCAGCGTCTTGAAGGCAGCCGGCACCTTCAGCCGTCCCTTCTCGTCGACCTTCGCTGGATGGTTGCCACGAAACATTGATTCCCTGCCACTCCTGGCTCGCCGTCACTCCACCGAGCCCTCAATCTGTCGTTGACCTGAGTGGTTCGCACCACCAAACTCGCTCTAAAAATCGTTGTAGAGTGGAAATGTCGGTGGTTTGGCTCAAAAATCCGTGCTTTCTATCCACCAAACTCCACTTTGCTCCACTTGCAAAACGATCATAGCCCACATCCGCAGCTCTGCAACTACGAATTTCTGCTACTTCCTGTGCAAAGTTGTTGATTTGTCCGGGTTACGAACAGCGGGGCACGGGCGATTTTCAACTCATAGTGCCATCAGATCAATCAACCACTACATTTAGTGTTAACTGAATAGATTCTGGTAGCGATCTTGTATCTTTCCAACCCGCCCGGAAGAGTATATGGAGAATAAAAAGCGAAAGCGACCTCAGGCGCGCCTTGCTTTCTTCTTTCGCCGCTCATCTAGTGCTTTCAGCAGATAGAGAAGCACCAGGATATTCACGACTAACAGCCCCACGCGCAGCCAGGTGACTCGTCGCCAAACCTCGAAGATCTCCCAGGGTAGGAACGATGCTGTAATCAGCACCGTCAGAATCTCTGCCCAGGCCTTCTCGAAGTACAGGCCGATGCCCTCGATCAGGCTGATCGCTGCATAGCTGAACGCCAGCGCTCCAATCTGGCGCAGCAGCGCGTCATTCACCAGGTCGGCTTTCTCTGCCAGAAAGTGGATCAGCCGCGACTCCGGGCTGAAGTGCAGCGCCTCGCGTATCGTGTCTATTACGTCGCCTAGATCCTGACCGAGCAGCCGGAACGCGCCCAGTCCTACCGCCGCAAACAAGAGCGCCAGAGCGCCTTTGTATAGAGCGATCAGGAGAAGGAATTTATTGTGCTTCTTCCGCGAGAGCTTCGCGTCCGATGAGGACTTGGTCATGTTCACGTGCAGTGCCGACCCCCCGGGCTCCGCTGCCTCGATTCTACGTCAGCCCACTGCGCCCTTCTTTTGCTTGCATCAACACCAAAGTTTGAATCTCATCACGATATCGAACCCGTTTTTATGACGCGCAGGTGATTCAATGCTGCGTTTGCTGCTCGATAGCGCAGACTCCCTGCTTGCGGCCAGCTAGAGCTCCTATTTATTACGCAATAGCGCGTCGCGATCGATGAAGTTCCCTTCGAGCAACACGGCTGAGACTCTGCGCGCGTTCCAGATGTTGTCGGTTGGGTCTGCATCCAGAATCACGATGTCGGCGCGTCGGCCAGGCGCTATTTGCCCCAGTTCCGTCCAGCCGAACTCGAAGGCGTAGTTGTTCGTTGCCGCGGCAAGCGCCTCGCGGGCGGAGAGCCCCATGCGCACCAGCATCTCCATCTCGACGTGCTCGCCTATTCCGGGCATCGCTCCATCCACCGGAGAGCCTGAACCAGCCAGATAGTGCGGGCCGGCGTTGAAGAGGACCTGATTCACCTGCCAGAGACGGAGGGCGTCCTGATCGGCTTTCTTGCGCTGCCCTTCCTGCATCCAGCGCTGCGTGCTGGCGGGCAGGTGACGAAACCACTGCGAGATGGGATAGGACATCTCGCCGGTGGTGCGATCGGGAGCGTTGAAGAGGCCAGCCGGATCGATGAGGTCCGCCGCTGGCTCCTTCCAGAGGTTGCGGTGGCCTGGGAGGCGCAGGAAATACGTGCTGAAGGTGGGCATCAGCGCTGCATGATGCTGGGCGATGAAGTGTGCGTAGTTCTTGAGCCGTATGTCGGTGGTGGGCACGTGCGCGGCGTAGTCGTAGGCGGTGGAGGCGGCTGAGCCGTAGGGGTCCTGTGCGAGCGGTCGCGTCAGCTCGTCGGGTGCGGCGCCGAGCTCGTAGCGGCCCATGTGGACCAGCGCATCGACGCCGTCGTCGATACCGACGCGGTATGGAGTGGCGGCGAATTCGCCGTAGGTCACGAGGCCCA
>DATMUN010000173.1:0-7049 GCA_035563895.1 Occallatibacter sp.
CGTTGCACCTTCACCAGCTTGTTCGGGTCGATCTTCGATCCTTTGACAAGGCGTGCGGCGGCGATTCCAAGCACCAGGACGAGCAACACGCCGATGGAGCCCAGCCAGATCCACAACTTCCTGCTCTTCTTTAACGCAGCCACAACTGCCTCCTGATGCTTAGACGCTGGCCCGCGGGGGCCTTGCGAGAATTTCTCCGCTCGCACCGGGCGAGCTGCAGCGCCCGGATTCCGCAGACCGATTGCGGCTCAAGCGGAACGGGGAGGGCTGCTTCTGGTCCATACGCAGGCCGTGCGGCGTTGGTTCCCGGCGGCTGAATATGGACATCGCAATGCTATGCTCACAGCGAGATGCACGGAATGCCGTTGCTTCAATTCGTGGCCGTGGCCGGCCTCATCCTGATTAATGCCTTTTTTGTCGCGGCGGAGTTCGCGATTGTGAGCGTGCGCGACACGCGCATCGAGCAGATGATCGGACTCGGCGTTCCGGGGGCGCGTGCGGTACGCCGCCTGCAGGACGATCTTGAGGATTTTCTACCAGCGGTGCAGCTGGGCGTTACGCTTTGCTCACTGGCGCTGGGCTGGATCGGCGAGCCGCTGGCGGCGACGGTGCTGTACGGCTGGCTGCAGCTGCTGCCGGCGATTCCGCCGCACGCCATGGTGTATGCCCATCTTGGGGCGGTGGCGTTGAGTTTCGCCTTCATCACCTATATGGAAGTGCTGGTGGGCGAGCTGGTGCCGAAGTCGCTGGCGCTGCGCCGGGCTGAGGCGCTGGCTGTGGCCGTGGCGCCGCCCATGCAGCTGTTCATGACCCTGGCCCGGCCGGCGGTGCGCTTTCTGCGCAACTCCGCGTCGCTGGTGCTGCGGGGCTTCGACGTGCCGATGAGCGAGCGGTCTGCCGCGCACTCGCCGGAGGAGCTGAAGATGATTGCGACGGCGGCGCGCCGGGTGGGCATGTTGCCGGAGTTTCAGGAACGGCTGGTGCACCGGGCGCTTGAGCTGGATGATTTGGCGGTGCGCGAGATTATGACGACGCGGCAGAAGATCTTCTCCTTGCCCGCGAACATGCCGGTGGAAGAGGCGAGCGCGCTGGTGATCGAGCATATGCACTCGCGGGTGCCGGTCTTTGACGAGACCCGCGGGCCGGAGCACATTGTCGGCGTGGTGTACTCCAAGGACCTGTCGCGGCTGATGTACTTCAGGCCGTCGGGGCAGAGCCACGCTCCGCAGGCTGGGTCCGCTGTGGTGGAGTTGCGGCTGAGCCAGATCATGCACGATGTGCTGGTGGTACCGGAGACCAAGGCGGTGCTGGACCTAATCCGTGCATTTCAGCAGAAGCGGCGGCAGATGGCGATCGTGGTGGACGAGTTTGGCTCGACCGTGGGTCTGGTGACGGCTGAGGACGCCATCGAGCAGCTGACCGGGGAGCTGGAAGACGAGTTCGACGATCCGGCACGGCCTGTGCTGACGATGGCGAGCGGGGCGCTCCTAATTGACGGGGGCGCCAACCTGCGCGATCTGGAGACGCAGATGCAGTGGGCGCTGCCGAGGGACGGTGGTGTGGAGACGCTGGCGGGGTTCCTTCTGGTCCGGTTTGGTCATATCCCCCGTACGGGGGAGAGTGTCGAATTTGGACAGCGTCTGTTGACGGTGATGGAGATGGCCGGGCGGCGCATCAGTAAGGTGCGCGTGGAGCCGCTGGCTGCCCCGGCGCTCCATAAGAAGGATGAAAGCCTCTCAAATTAAAAGAGATGCACGTTAGTGAGGTGTCTGGGTAGAGTCTACATTACTAAAGTCAGATCGACGGTCAATTACTTTTGTATTATCCGCAGATGCTGCATGCTACGCTTTGCGCCATGGGGGTAAGGGGAGCGGCATGAGGCAGGACGTGTTTTCAGTGGCATTTCAGGAAGCGAAGTCTGAGCTTCTCGACATTACCTGCAGGTTTGAAGAACTGCGCAAACGGAAGGAAAAGCTGGAAAGCGTAGTGACTGTGCTTGGGCCCCTGCTGGAAGCGAAAGGCGCTGCTCCGGTGGCACACACTGTAGCGCCAATGCCTGTTTTACCCGTCGAGCCGGTAGCGGATAATTCACCTCAAACCAATCGTTTGGAGCTCGTGGACCAAACCAGCGAAGACGATATCACCGATCCGTTCCAACGCCGGCTGCGCGATGCACTGCGCTTCAGCACGCCCAGCCGCGATGACCTGCTCAAGGCTATCTAGCAGTTTTTCTCCATCCTGATTGAATCGATACGCTTCGTGCAGCAGAGCACTTCTGCTGCACTGGAGGCGCGTGCGATCCCGCTGAAAAGTACTGTATTACCTTTGTACTTCGCGACATATTACGTCACCAGTTGACGCGTGCATCTTTAGTGCTACTCTGAGCCCCTGGAGTTACCCATGACACAGGATACCTATCGATTCGCATACGAAGAAGCAAACGCGGAACTGCGTGAGATCCTCGAGCAGTTTGAGCAGTTGCGCCTCCGCAAAACGCAGATGGAGCTTGTCATCGAAGCACTGCGTCCGATGCTTTCAGACGCCCCGGCTGCGGCGATTGCCGCCGAGGTTCAACCTGCTGAAGTCGCGCCGTTTCTGGTCTCGGAGTCGCAAGAGACGATTGACGAGCCCGCGCCTGCCGTCGAGGCCTTCGAAGAGCCGGAACTGGTGGCAGAGACAGCCGATCCTTTCCAGCGCCGGATCGACAACGCGCTGCGCCAGGGATTTGGCGGCCGCGATTCACGGGTCCTGTCACTGGGTTTGAACGGACTACTGACACGCGCGTAATGCGGAGATGAGGTTTTGCTGCGACCGGGCCGTTTTGGCTATGCCCGGCGACGGCAGAATCGGGAGAGTAGTTGGAGAGAGGGCCCCATCCGGCATGTAAGGTGGCCGGAAAGTTGTACGAACAAGTTAGCGGAAGCTAATTAACTGCATGCTAGACTACCGGCCTGGGAGGGACCATGAAAGAAGAAGTTTACCGTTTTGCCTTTGATGAAGCGAATGCGGAACTGACGCAGATCATGAACGAGTTTGAGCAGCTACGTCAGCGCAAGGACCGCATTGAAAAGGTGGTAGAGGCCCTGAAGCCCCTGGCCGCTGGTGAAGTTCAGGGAGCTCCGGCAGAGCGCCGTGGATCGGAAGCACCAACTTACTCTTTCTAGGTAGAACTATAAATCTGTTTAGAAGAGCCACCCTGCCTGCCCAGCTTCAGGTAGGGTTTGTCCCCGAGGTTCACTGAGAAGACCAAGCGATGTCTTTCCGGCTGCGTCAGCAGCCCGATCTCCATCAGATCGCTTTGCGTTCTCCATGTCTTGCGGCTCCAGTTACAGCAGGGCCGGAGACCACCGTTCAACGGAAAAGGTAGAGTGGGCGGTAACAAGATGGTTACTGTTCCGACCTAACGTTACGGCCAAATTGTGACCATTTACTGAGAATCTCCTCAGGCAAGTGAACGAGAATAGGACTCAAGTCAGTTCAGGGATCTCCCTGGAACTGCAGGCAAAATTTGACTGCCTGCACTTCCATCCGTGAGTCTGGCTTTCGGGAGCGAGCATGAGGCACGAAGTCTATCGCGTCGCATACGATGAAGCGAGTGCAGAGCTGAGCGAAATTCTTTCGAAGTTTGACCAACTGCGTCTGCGTAAGGAACGGATCGAGAAGCTGGTGGAGGCACTGAAGCCGCTGATGGTTACAAGCGAAGTTCAGCAGCGCGCTGTGGCCCCTATCGAGCGCCCAGCAATACCGGTGGAGCGTCCGGTGCCAGTGGTTGAGCAGCAGGCTGTGCCTGCACCGGCGCCCGCGCCCAGCGTACCGCTCTCCATGCAGAAGGACGTCGATGAGGCTGCGGACCCGTTTTCGCGCCGCGTGGAGAACGTGATGGGGATGAACTCGGCTGCGCGCGATGTGCGTGAGTATAGCCGCCTGTTCAGCTCGGGTACCTCGCGCGGCAACTAACTGCGTCCGAGCCAGCGTTTTGATTCACGGCCGCGAGCCAGCCAGCAGCGATGCTGAGCCGGTTCGCGGTCTTCGTGTTTTTGCAGGCGCGCGCTGTGTGTGCTGAGCCGGAACGGCTGCAGGTGGTTTAATGACTACAGCGCGCCATGAGACAGATCATCTCCCGCCTTCTGCTCACCTTGCCTGTCGTCTGGCTCGTGGTTTCGCTCGTCTTCCTTCTCATTCATCTTGTTCCCGGCGATCCGGTGTTGCAGATGCTGGGTGACGGGGCCACTCCCGCCGATGTGAGTGCGTTGCGGCATCAGTACAAGCTGGACCTTCCTCTGCATGAGCAATACATTCTTTACTGGTCTGGGGTGCTTCATGGCGACCTGGGCAGCTCGATCCGGTTGCATGACTCGGTGGGCAACCTGATTGTGGCGCGGTATCCGTATACGCTGGCGTTAGCTCTGGCAGCGCTAGCGATGGGGCTGGTGCTGGCGCTGCCGGCGGGAATCTTTGCGGCGTTGCGGCGCGGACGCTGGCTCGATCAGCTGATCTCGGTGGTGAGCCTGTTCGGGCTGTCGGTACCGGGCATCGCGTTGGGGCCGGTGCTGATCCTGGTGTTTGCCATTCTGCTTGGGTGGCTGCCGGTCTCGGGTGCGCACGGCGGCGCGGTGCGCAGGGGCATCGACTGGCACTATCTGATTCTGCCGGCTTCGGCTATGGGCGCTTCGCTGGCGGCGATTCTTACGCGCATGGTGCGTACGGCGATGCTTGAGGAACTCGGCCAGGACTACATCCGCACGGCGCGGGCGAAGGGGCTGAGCGAGTCGCGCGTGGTGTGGGGACATGCGTTGCCGAATGCGCTGGTGCCGATTGTGACGGTGGTGGGCCTGCAGTTCGGTGCGCTGCTCGCCGGCGCTATTGTTACGGAGAAGATCTTCAGTTGGCCTGGGTTGGGGCGGCTGGTGGTGGACGCGATCTCGAACCGCGACTATGCGCTGGTGCAGGGATGTCTGTTGTCGATTGGGTTGACGTACGTGCTGGTGAACCTGTTCACGGATATCGTGTATCGCTGGGTGAATCCCAGAATGCGCGGATAGCTGCGGTTATTTTTCCAGCGGAAGATAGACGATCTCTGCTTCTGGTTCGGCGCGGGGTTTGAGATGGAGCAAACCTATGGTGACGGGCAGCTCGAAGCGGCGCGGGCCGCAGGAGCCCGGATTGAAGTAGAGCACGCCTTTGCGGCGCTCGATGAGCGGGCGGTGCGAGTGTCCGTAGAGCACGACGGAGAACTTTGCGGCGGCAGGATTCAGGTGCAGCGTGCCGAGGTCGTGCAAGAGATACAGATAGTGCCCCTCAAATAGCAGAACGTCCGTTTCGGGTAGCTTTGCGGGACGACCGGTGCGGTCCACGTTACCGCGCACTGCGTGCACCGGCGCGATGGCAGTGAGTTCATCGAGGATGGATGCGTTGCCAACGTCGCCCAGATGGAGGATCTGCTCGACTCCGTGGAGAGCAGGAAGCACCTCGGGACGCAGCAGGCCGTGCGTATCACTGACAACACCAATTTTCATGCGCGGGATTTGAAGACGCGTTCGAGCAGACCGGGTTTTTCTGCCTGCTCGATCTCTGAGCGGGTTTTGCTGTCGAGGAAAGGATCGGTCACCATGCGGGCTTCGCCAGGACGTGTGGGGTCCTCGATATCGATGCAAAACGAATCGGTCCAATTGCGTTGCCAGTTCCACCCGCGCCCGCCGGAGATATGGTTCTTGTCGATGTGTGCGGCTGCGTATTTTGCTGAGAGCGGCGCCACGCAAAATGGGCAGCGCGGCGAAGCCTCACGGCGAAAGCGGCCTCCACAGGCGCAGGGGCGCAGGTACTGTTCCCAAGCGGTATCGATCACATGGTTTTCTGTCGAGATGGGCGGCATCTGCAGCAGGAAGCCGTTGGCGTAGCTGATGATCGCCAGGCGGCCGCATGTATCGCAGTAGGCGTAGGAGCAGTCTGCGAAGACGGCATTCACCAGCGAGTAGTTATAGCTGCGGCCGCAGCTCTCGCAATCGCCTTTGAAGAGCGAAAACATGGAGCTATCATAGGCCGATTTCAAGCCGGGTACGAGGATCTAATTCATCTCTAAGTGCGTCGCCAAGGAAGTTAAATCCGAGCACGGAGCCGGCCACGGCGATGGCGGGGAACAGGACGAGGTGGGGGGTGTCGAACAGGTGCAGGCGCGCGTCGTTGAGCATGGAGCCCCAGCTGGGCGCGGGCGCCGGAATGCCCAGACCGAGGAACGACAGCGTGGCTTCGGAGAGGATAACGCCCGCCATTCCAATGGCTGCCTGCACAAGTATGGGCTGAACGATGTTGGGCAGGATGTGCACGAAGAAGATGCGCAGGCCGCCTGCGCCGAGTGCCCGGGCTGCGTCGACGTACTCGCGTTCGCGAACAGATAAAACCTGTGCACGCACGAGGCGCGCGTATCCAGCCCATCCGCCGATAGCCAGCGCCAGAACCAAGTTAGTAAACCCGGAGCCGAGAAATGCGGCGAAGGCAATGGCCAGCAGGATGCCGGGCAGGGCGAGGAAGGTGTTCATCGCAAAGGTGGTAAGCGCAGTGTCGATCCATCCGCCCAAGTAGCCTGCGAGCCCGCCGATGACGAGCCCGAGGCCCAGCGAAACAGAGACGACTGTGACGGAGACGGCGAGTGAGAGCCGCGCGCCCCAGAGCAGACGCGTCAATGTGTCGCGGCCAAGTTCGTCGGTGCCTGCGGGATGCGCGGCGGACGGCGCTTCAAGGCGGTGGCCGAGGTCGATGGCGGCGGGGTTGTAGGGCGCGATCAGAGGTGCTGCCAGTCCGGCCAGGACGAATGAGGCAAGCAGCACGATGCCGATGACCGCGAGCGGTCTGCGGAGCAAGCGATAAAGAAACTGTGAGGCGGGATTCAGCATCAACATTGCAAGAATACCGCGACAGTGCGGCGCGAACGGGGTTGAAGCAAGGTATGAGTTCGACAAGGCTGGTGGTGTGTGTGTGTCTGTTGACGGCGGCGTTGCAGTTTGCCGGCGCACAGGCGGTGCGGGGTGCAAATCGCGGCGACGGTGTTATGC
>DATMUN010000174.1:0-5585 GCA_035563895.1 Occallatibacter sp.
TGTTCTTGCCCTGCGTGGCCGAGCCGAAGACGTTCATATCGTTGCCGCCGAGCATCGGTGTGGAGTCGGAGTTCTGACCGCCGGTGTTCGAGTAGACCTGCGTGTCCAGCATCAGCGCCTTTACGTTCGGGCGGTTCTGCAGGATCACCTTCGACATGTTCTGGTAGCCGATGTCGCCCATGCCGCCATCGCCACCCACAACCCACACCTTCGGCAGCTCGATGATCTCCTTATCGGTCATCAGTGCATCGGTGAAGTGCGTGAGCTCGTAGTACTCGCGCTCGCTGATCACGTTGCTGTCGCGTGTCATCAGCATGTCGGCGAGACGCTCCGGCAGCACCGAGCGGCGCGCGTGATCGACGATGAAGCTCTCGCCCATCAGCCAGCCCACCGTAATGCCGTCCTGGAAGAGCGAGTTCATCCACGGATAGGGATGCGGATTGTTCGGTGTGGTCGAGCCGTACACCGTGTTGCAGCCCGTGTGCGCGGCCATGGCCATCACGCTCATGCCGTTCGCCAGGCGGCCGTCCACCGGCTGCAGGCTCTTGTGGTTGAAGGCTTCGGTCAGAAGAACCGCAGCGATTGCTTCCACGAGCTGGGCATCAGTGATCTCGCCGTTTTCCTTCTCGTAGGCTGCGATGCGCGCGTCGGTGTCCTTGTTGTCTTCGCCGCCCAGGCCGATGACGAGGTGCGCAATGGTCTTACGCAGCAGCTTGTACTCTGCTTCGTTCGACTGCTTGAGCACCGCCAACCGCGCGACGCCGTCCTTCTCGAGCTCACCGGCTTTGGCTACCAGGCGATCGCTCTTTGCGTGGAAGACAGGCCGCATGTAAGCCTCGGTTACGGCTGCGATGGAGCGCAGCACGCTCTTCTCGCCGCAGCCCGCGCAGGCGCCGTCGCCGGAGACGAGTGCGTCGTAGTTGGTGCGGACCATCAGCATGTTGCGCAGCGTGGCTGTCTTCGAGTCAGCCGGGTTCGCCGCGTTGAACAGGCCGAGGAACTTCTGCGAGGTATCCGGCAGCAGGTTCAGGAAGGCCGTGCCGGTTTCGTGCTCAGCGTTGACCTCTTCAGTCTCCTGCACCATCTTCAGCGCCTGGTGGTCACCGCAAGCAGTTACGCAGGCCGCGCAGCCTTTGCACAGATCGCTGACGAAGATGGAGAAGATGCCGCCCGTGCCGGGGGCCTTGCGTTCCGGCGACGAGAAGATGGCGTTCACCTTTTGATACGCCATCGGTACCTTGTCGATGATGTTGAAGAACTGCGTCTTCGCCTCAGCCGAGAAGCCATCGACGGACTCGGTGACCTCGCGAATGATCTTCGGCAGCGGCGTGCCGGTCTTGATCTCGGCCAGCATGCGCGCGCGCACCTGTTTCTCGATCTCCGGTACCTTGGCGAGCATCTTGCTGCGCTCAGCGGCATCGCCCACGTAGCGCGAAGCAGCCATGGTCAGCATCGTGCCGAGCTCCTGCGAGGTGTTAGGCAGCGCGGTATCGGGGCAAACCGAGATGCACTCCATACATTGCGTGCAGTTCTCCGCAATATAGAGCGGGGTCTCGCGGCGTGCCACGTACTTCGATGCCGTATCGCCCGTGGCTGCAGCGATCACGCCCATTGCTGCCAGCGGCGTGGCTGGCTGGTCGTAGCCCAGGCCTGCGCGGAACTCTGCGTCAAACGCAGCGATCGAGGTAACCGGCGTACGTGCGGACTGTCCAGCCGGAATCGATGAAGTGCGGCAGCCGATTGCGCACGTCTCCGCGCCAACAGCCACAGGCTCTACGTCCGCGCCGATGATCGGCAGCAGCGCCTGTCCGCGCAGCGTGGAGTGGTCGGTGGCCTGGATATCTCCGATCGCAATCTCCTTCACGCGCTCGAAGCCCTGAATCATCACTTCCATGTTCGACTGCACGACAGCATCGCCGAACTTGCCGAACTTCTTCACATACTGCTTGTAGACGACCTCGCGGAACTGCTCCTGCGAGATGCCGAACTCCTCGAGCAGCGTGCTTACAGCGAAGAACGCGCCGAGGAAGGCGTTGCCCTGCATACGCAGTTGCAGATCGCCGCGGTCTGTCGCCTTGCGGGCAATCTCAAAGCCCGGCAGCGTGAAGACACGGATCTTCTTTTCGATGATCTGCTTGCGCGCCCAGATGGGCAGATTCTCCCACGCGCGCTCGCCCTCGAAGTCCGACTCCCACACCAGCGAGCCGCCCTGTTGAATGCCGTCGAGCGGGTTGGTGTGTGTGAAGGCCTTGGGATCGCAGCAAAGCACCGTGGTCACGTGGCGCAGATCGCAATTCACGCGAATGCGCTCCTTGGCCGCAACCATGAAGTAGCTGGTCGGCGCGCCCTTCTTCTCCGAGCCGTACTTCGGATTCGCGCTGACGTGGATCACTTCCTTGGGATTGCCCTTCTCGTCGAGCAGCCCATCGCGATCAAACAGGAGATCGTTCAGATCGCCTAGAATTGCGCCCAGGTTCTTACCCGTGGTGATGGCGCCCCATCCGCCGATGGAGTGGAAGCGCACAGCCACCGCACCGTCAGGCAGAAGCGAAGGAGTCTCGTCTGCGACGACGGCATAGGGATGGTCGATGCCCAGTACAAAGAAGTTCTCGCCTTCCGCTGCGGTCTTGCCGTCCTGGCGCGTACGGCCGGCGGTTGCGTACTCAAACGCGCCGATGATGTGCTCGGGACGGAAGTCGCGCGAGCCAAGGCCGTAGCTGCCGCAGTAGATGTGGGGAACATCCTCGATGCTGATGGCAGGCAAACCGGCGTTGTGCTGCACGGCCTTTGAGAGTGCCGTACGAATGTCGCGGCCCAGCGGATTGTCGCCGGCCATCGGCTCGTCGGTGCGCTCAAGAATGATGACGTTCTTCTTGCCCTTAAGCGCGGCCACCACGGCAGCCTCAGGGAAGGGGCGAATCACGTTCAGATGGATGGAGCCGACCTTCACGCCGCGCGTCGCGCGCAGGTAGTCCACCGCGGCTTCGATGTTCTCGGCAGCCGAGCCGAGCGAGACGAACACGGTGTCGGCATCAGCGGTCTTGTACTCGCTGATGAGCCCGTAGTTGCGGCCGGTCAGCTTGGCAAAGTCCTTATATGCCTCCTCAAGGAAGCCAAGGATCGGCTCGGCGAAGTTATTGCGCCGCGCCACCACCCCGTTCATATAGTGTTCCTGGTTCTGCACTGGGCCCAGCAGCACCGGGTTCTCCAGGTCGATCATCTTCGGCACGCGGCGGCGCGTGGGCCCAAAGAGCACACGCTGCGCCTCGGTCGGGCAGTCGATCACGTCGTCCGGCGCGCCAAGGTATTCGCGAATCAGCTCGGACTCATGCTTGTAGAAGGTGCGCTCGAGGTGCGAGGTGAGGAAGCCGTCCATGATGTTCATGCCCGGCGTGAGAGAGAGCTCGGTGACGCGGCGCAAGATCAGAGCCTGGTCGGCGGCCTGCTGTGCGTCCTTGCCGAAGATCATGATCCAGCCCGTGTCCAGCGCGCCGTAGATATCGTCGTGGCCGCAGTGCACGTTGAGCGCATGCTTGGTCAGCGCGCGGGCGCCCACTTCCAGCACCATCGTGGAGCCCTTGCCCGGCGCGTGATAGTCCTGCTCCACGCCGTAGACCACGCCCTGGCCCGAGGTGAAATTCACCACGCGCTTGCCGCAGACCGAGTGCGCAATGGCGCCGCCCTGTGCCGCGTGCTCGCCTTCGGTTTCGATGGCGATGGTGTTATGGCCGAAGACGTTCAGGTGACCTTCCGCATACGCCTGCTGGAAGAGCTCGCCGCCCTCGGTTGAAGGCGTAATGGGATAAAAGACGCCCGCGTCGGCAATACGCGTTTCCGTGTGATACGAAACCAGCTGGTTGCCGTTTGCGGTGACTCGAATGCCGGGATAACGAACGCTGTCCGCCATGAATTCCCCCTCAGAGATTGCGATACCTACTGCTGGCCGCCGAGCGAAGGATCTGCTGCGAGCAGCTCTTCCGCACCATGCGGTTACAACACCCCCCTGCGGCCTTCGGGCCCGCAGGAGATTGATAAAGACGCCGCGAAAAGCCGCACCCCATGGGTGCACTGCGGCAAAGAACAACGACGGAATCAACCCGCGTTCGTTGTAACGTCTTCTTGCATTTTTCGGTTGGCTCGATGGGGATCGAGCCGCCTCCAAAATCGACCCTGCAAGTCTAATTGCCGGAACGAACGATGGGGAAGCTCCAGAGGAAGTTTCCCGGCAATTCAACCCACTAACAAGTATGGCGCGTTTTGAGAGCATGATCGAGACACCGTATCGCGATGCGGTAGAAAGGAAGGGCGCAGACAATCGCCGCCTCAATTGCGCGCAAGGCAGGCGAATCGATTCTCTCCCTGTTCGTAATCGAACATCAGGTCACGGTTCCGAACACCCGCATGCTCTGTCACACGGCTCATTGCAGCCCAAGACGCTGATTCCACGGTGCAAGCCGGAGTCAGGCATTGGAACGCGGCGTGCAAGAATCACGTAAAGATAAAGAGGAGCGGGAGGGGTTTTCATGCGCGTTCTGCTGCAGGACCTGAGCTATGCCGTTCGTCAATTGCGGAAGACCCCGGGGTTCACAGCGACCGTCTTGTTGACGCTTGCACTGGGCATCGGTGCCAACGCCGCCATCTTCACGCTGGTCAATGCGGTACTTCTGCGCAACCTGCCCGTCTCAGACCCGGGAACACTGGTGCGCATCGGCGATACCAACGACTGCTGCGTCAATTCAGGGACCAACGACAACGGCGACTACTCCCTCTACGCCACGGATACGTACTACCTGTTTAAGAAGAATCTGCCCGAGTTCGAGGAGCTGGCGGCAATGGAGTCCGGCTACGCATGGCGGCCGTTGACCGTGCGCCGCGAGGGCGGGCAGGCGGCGGCGCAGTCGGTGATGGGCACATTCGTCTCCGGTAACTACTTCCGCGTCTTTGGGCTGCGGCCTGCCGCCGGACGCTTCTTTGCAGACGCGGATGACCAAAAGGGCGCGCCGGTTACAGCCGTGATGAGCTACGAAACCTGGCAGCAGGACTACTCCGGCGACTCCTCCGTCGTGGGCAGCACGTTCGCGGTCAATACCAAGCCTGTCACCGTTATCGGCATCGCGCCAAAGGGGTTCTACGGCGACCGGCTTTCGAGCCAGCCGCCCAAGTTCTACCTGCCGCTTGAGTCGATGGACCCGGTGCTCGGCGCACCGTATGAGCATATTCCCGAGGTAAGCTGGGCCTACGTGATCGGCCGCCTGCGCCCCGGGGTCTCTCAGGCGGCGGTGCAGGCCAAGGCGAGCGCGCTGCTGCGGCAGCAGTTTGCCACGCTCAAACTTTTCAAGGATGCAAAGCAGAAGCCGGCGCTCGATCGCGCCCATGTGGTGCTCTCGCCCGGCGGTGGCGGCATCCAGAATATGCAGGACGAGTACAAGGACCACCTGCGCCTGCTTACGTGGATCGCAGCTCTGGTGCTTCTTGTGGCTTGCGCCAACATCGCTAACCTGTTGCTGGTGCGCGGCATGAGCCGCCAGGCGGAGATGTCCATCCGCGCGGCCCTCGGCGCGCAGCGCGTGCGCATCGTGCGGCAG
>DATMUN010000175.1:0-12624 GCA_035563895.1 Occallatibacter sp.
AAGCCGGCATTCGCAGGCGATTTTGCTTCGCGGTTCCCGGGATTCAAAGCCGAGGTGCCCTCCCCGGAGTCACAAGCCTGGCTGCTCGAGCGCTTTCAGCGGCGCCTGAATGTGCAGGTGCTGCCTCGCACGACTATTATCCAGATTCGCTTCCGGCTGAGTGACCCAGACCTTGCAGCAGATGTGGCCAACGCGCTCGTTCGCGCCTATGTCGCGCAGGAAGCAGCCACTCGCATTGCCGCGACAGCCGATGCTGCAGGCTGGCTGAGCGGGCAGTTGGATCAGCTCAAAGCGAAGGTGGACGTGGATCACCAGAAGCTGAGCGATTTCCAGAAGAAGAACCAATTAGTCGATACGCCAGACCCGTCGGCAACAGGACCGAAGAGCAATCTCGAGCACAACCCGGTTCTGGTAGAGATCGATGAATTGGGCAGGGAGCTGGTTACTGCCCGTGCAGAGCGGATCCTTCGCGAGACGCAGTATCAGGCTGCGCAGCGCGTCGGCCCCGAGGCAGTAATTGCGTCTGATCCGCGCCTGCAGACACAGAATGCCGGGTTCGCGACTGCAGTGCTGGTGCAACTCCACACGCGGCGCAGTGAACTGGAGCAGGAAGATAGCCAACTGAAGACGGAGCATGGTCCAAACTTTCCACGCCGTCTGGAGATCCAGGCGCAGTTGGCCGACGTTGACCGGCAGGTGGCCGCTGAACATCAGCGCTTGATCGAGCTTTTCCACGGCGCCTGGCAAACTGCCGCAGACCGTGAGCGGCTGGTTGAGGCAAACCTCGCCGACAGTACGCAGCGCGGCATGGAACTCGATTCCGCCGCTGCGACCTACGCAGTGATGCGCCAACAGGCAGATCGCAGCCAGGACCTCTACCTTACCGTGCAAGCCAAAGCGGAAGAAGCAGGACTTACTGCAGGTTTACAGAGTTCAAACATCGACGTTGTCGATTGGGCAAGACAGCCGCTGCGCCCTGTGCGCCCATTCTGGCCGGCTGACGTAGCGATTGCGCTTTTCGCAGGTCTTTGGGTCGCGGTTGGCCTCGCATTCCTGCGTGAGTCCTTGGTCGCACGTGCGATCATCGGACTTCTGTTGCTGGCTGTGGTCGGTGCGTCCTCAGCACGGGCACAAGCCCCAACGCCAAGCACATCCGGGCTTCCTTCCGGTGTGGCGCGTATTCCTCTATCGCAGGATGCGCGTAGTACTCCCAACCCTGATGATGCTGCTACGACCGGTACAGCACTGCCTGCTCCGAATGAAGGTGCAAATGGCGGAGCTCCGATGTCCGCACTGATTGCCCCAGGAGACATTCTGGAAGCCAGCGAGTTCCGCACACCGGAGTTTCATGCACGCGTGCGTGTCTCCAAGGCCGGAACAGTCGTGCTTCCATTCATCGGCGAGATATCCATCGCCGGCGAAGATGAGGCATCGGCTGCGCACTCTATTGAAGCCGCGCTCGTCTCTAAAGGAATTCTGTTGCATCCCAAGGTGTCGGTTCTAGTCACGACCTTCGCTGGCCAGGACGTGACCATTCTCGGCGAGGTAGCGCGGCCCGGAGTGTATCCCTACGCCGTGCACCACCAGCTTCTGGATCTCGTCTCTGCTGCTGCTGGGTTTACGCAGACGGCCGGGCGTCTGGTCACAATCACGCACAGAAATTCCGCGCAGCCGCCGCAGGCAGTTGTGCTCGATGGCAATGCCGGAGCGCAGAATCCCGAACTGCTGCCCGGCGATACGGTTGAGGTCCAGCGCGCCGGGCTCGTTTATGTAATCGGCGACGTGATGCGGCCGGGTGGATTTCCAGTTGACCCGCGCCAGAAACTTACGGTGCTGCAAACTCTCACTCTGGCGTGGGGCCCAACTCAGAATGCGGCGTTGAATAAAGCGCTGCTCATCCGTGAGCAGAAGGAAGGACGCACCGTAACGACTCTTAATCTGAAGCGCCTTCTTCGCGGTCAGGACCCAGATATTCCTGTTATGGACCACGACATTCTGTTCGTCCCGAACTCCGCGGTAAAGAATCTCTGGAATCGAACAGCAGAGTCCGTCGTCCAGTCCGCTGCTGGCGTCAGCATCTATGCAGGGCTCGTCTATTCGCAGAGGTTCTAGTGATGCGCACCGCGGCCCGAGCCCTGCTCCTCCTTTTCGTATTTGCCATTCCGTGGGAGTACTCGCTCGACTTTGGTGCACCGTGGGGGAACGTTGCACGATTAGCCGGGCTCGCGTTGCTTGCCGTCGCAATTCCGGCGATCCTGCAAGCAGGACGTGTTCGAGCCCTCGGCACTCTGCAATGGGCTTCAATCCTTTTGTTCGCGTACCTGGGGGCAACGTACCTCTGGTCCATCGAGCCCGAGGTCACGCTGGGCCGCCTGCCCGGCTATCTTCAGGAGCTGATGATCGTGTGGCTGGTCGGCGAGCTGATCGACTCCAAAGATGATCTCCACAATCTCTTCCGAGCGTGGCTGGCAGGCTGCGCAGTTCTCGCCGGACTCACGTTAAGCAGTGCGGTTCTAGCGCTTCGCGGCGCTGAGCAAGTACGCTTCTTCGCCGCAGGGCAAGACCCGAATGACACGGCACGATTT
Organism: Occallatibacter sp.; assembly: GCA_035563895.1. Lineage (GTDB taxonomy): Bacteria > Acidobacteriota > Terriglobia > Terriglobales > Acidobacteriaceae > Telmatobacter. Next base: position 2,586 of record DATMUN010000175.1, read on the forward strand.
CTCGCTTTGGGTCTGCCCATTGCGGCGCTCCTTGCAGACAGGTCTGTCATGCAGTGGAAGCGCCGCATATCGCTCCTCTATATTCCGCTTGGCGTCATTGCCATTCTCGCCACAGCTTCGCGCGGCGGATTCCTCACCATGCTCGTTTCGCTTGTTGGATGCGGTGTATTGATGGCACGCACTCGCCGATTCCGTGTGCTTCATATGCTCGTGCCCTTACTCGCAATCGTTGCGGCTGCGCTGTTCATGATTCCGCGCAATTCACTCCTGCGCATCGCCAGCATTGCGGAACAGGCGAACGGCGGCGACTTGAACCAGCGCGTGAACATCTGGCAGGAAGGGTGGAACGCATTTCAGCGGGCCCCGCTGCTGGGGCACGGTGCAGGAACATTCGTCGCCGCATCAGGCCTCTCATCGATCGACACTGCGCACAACACTGCTCTGTCGGTTCTGGTTGAAGGCGGCATCCTTGGTCTCGCAATCGGCGCGGGAATCTTTGTATGCAGCATCGCGATGGCAAGGTCTCTGAAAGGGGCACTCCAGATCGCTCTACTGGCCATGCTCGCCGCGTGGACGGTTGCCTCTCTTGTCGGCACCACAGGTGAGAGCCGCACCACATGGCTGCTGTTCGCCGTTATTGCAACAGCCGCACGGCAGCATCGTTCAAGTGCGCTAGTCAATGTCAAGCCGCAAACATCTGCAAGCCTCCAATCAGCAGGAGCCGGTGCATGAGTACGGTTTCTGCTGTCGCAACCCCAGGTTTGAACGCGCGCATCTTTCGTGCCGCCGGCACTGTCACCATTGCGGGCATCGCCGTCAAGCTTGTAGCGATGGGGAAGGAAGTTGCCGTCGCAGGTGTCTTCGGGCGTTCTGACGCGATGGATGCATTCCTGATCGCACTTCTGATCCCAGGCCTGCTTGTGAACATAGTCTCCGAGTCGATGAATCAAGCTTTGATTCCAACGTTTGTGCGGATGCGCGCGTGTGAAGGCCAGGAAAGCGCGGCACGGCTGTTGTCGAACGCCGCGACCCTGAGCAGTGCTTTATTAGTTGCAATATCGGTCGCGATGGCTGCCGGCGCGCCGTTTTGTCTTCCATTGACAGCATCGAACTACCCACCGGAAAAACTACATCTCGCTCTGCAGCTTTTCTATGTGGTGCTGCCGAGTGTAGTGTTCACCGGGATCGCGTCAAACTGCACAGCAGTCCTGAACACGCTTGATCGATACGCCGTGCCGGCAGTCGCGCCGATTATTACTCCTCTGCTGGTTGCCGCGAGCGCTCTCGTGCTGGGAGCACAAATTGGCATATGGGCCATCGCTGCCGCCACCGTCGCAGGCGCCGTGTTGCACGCCTTCTGGATGGCGTGGCTCTTGTATGCGCATGGTTATCAGTTTCGTTTCTGGTGGTTTGGTGCGAACAGAGAGACACGTGAAGTGGCCGGGCAATACGGCCGCGTTCTGACCAGTTGCATTGTGGCATCCGGCGGTCTATTTGTAGATCAGTCGATGGCCGCATCGTTGTCCGCAGGGAGTGTGTCGGCACTGTCTTACGCCAATCGCTTCGTGAGCGTGGTGCTCACACTTCTCGGCGGCGCAATAGCGTCGGCTTTAACTCCAGCCTTCTCCGAGCTGGTGGCACAAAACGATTGGCGCAAATGCCGGAGAACTGTCTACACCTGGCTCCGCTATGCAGCGCTCGTCAGTGTGCCAATTGCGGCAGCTCTTATCTGTGGCGCGCACTGGTTGATTCGTGTCTCATTTCAGCACGGCGCCTTCCATGCGCAGGACACGCGCGCAGTCACTCCGGTGCTCATCATGTACGCCATACAGATTCCGTTCTTCGTTTGCAGTCGAGTGTTCTATCGGTTCCTGTTGGCATTTCGCCGCGCCGACGTGATTCTCTGGTGCGGTATCGTCAATCTCGCGCTCGATATTGTGTTGAATCTGACGCTCATGCGCGTAATGGGCGTTGCGGGCATCGCTTTAGCGACCTCGCTGTGGACGATCAGCACGTTCGCATTCTTGTGGTGGTGGACGCACAGGCTCATGCCGCAGGAGTGTGAGCAATGAGCCGAGCCTCGGCGCAATATCTGCTTCGTTTCGACGATTTGTGTCCCACCATGGCACGCGTGCGCTGGAAGCGCTTCGAGCGCGTGCTAGAAGAGTTTGCTGTTCGCCCAATTCTTGCTGTTGTGCCCGACAATCGAGATCCAGCGCTCATATGCGAGCCACCCGATCCGGATTTCTGGAGGAAGATGCGCGCATGGGAGGAAGCGGGTGCCACAATCGCGCTGCATGGCTATCGGCACGTTTGCGCCAGCAGTGGTCGCAGCATGATCCCCGCGCCAACGTACACAGAGTTTGCCGGTGTTCCGGAACATGTGCAGCGCAGATGGATCAGCGAAGGGTTACAAATACTTCGCTCTCACGGCCTTCGCCCACGCCTTTGGATAGCGCCGCGTCATGGTTTCGACGAGGCTACCTTGCGTGCTCTCAGGGCAGAGGGCATTCAATGCCTGTCCGACGGCTTGACTCGCGTGCCGTTTGTACGCGACGGCTTATGGTGGATTCCGCAGCAACTGTGGGAGCCTGAGGAACGGCGAACGGGGTTGTGGACGATCTGCATTCACAGCAATACCGCGCCGTCAGGAACAGCAGAGAGGCTTCGTACGTTTCTTGCAAAGAATCGTGCACAAGTGACCACATTCGATCGGGTCAATGCGGAGTGGCATCCGAAGCGGCTTGGTATAGTGAACCGCGCAAGAGAGTTTGTGGCTGATGCCAAGCGAAATAGGGCAATCAAACGTAGCGCGTCACAAAAAGTCGAATCTTAGTGCAATTCTGAACCGCAACGCACAGCGGTGCGATTACCTTAGCAATTCGGCGTAGGTGGACTCCCATAGATCCAGAACATGATTGAGGCTGAAGTGCCCCGCCACATGCTTGCGGGCCAGGCGGCCCATTTCTGCTCGATCGTCCTGAGGTAGCCGCATGATCGAGCGCATCGCATCAGCAAGTGCAGCGGCATCACCAGCGGGCGTTAACAACCCACTCACGTTTGGTCGGACAACATCACGTGTTCCAGGAACATCCGTGGCCACTGTAGGAACGCCACATGCTGCAGCTTCAAGAGCGGCCATCGGCAAGCCCTCCCAAAGCGAGGCCTGCACAAAACCATCTGCCGCGTGCATCCAACGCTTCATATCCTGCTGAAAACCAAGAAACGTGACATGTGATTCGATCTTCAGTTGTCGAGCCAGGGCTCGCAGCGCAGAATCGCAATCTCCCGTACCTGCAATTGCCAGGTGCACTGGATCGTCCAGCAATGCAAGCGCATGCAGTAGCGTTGGATAATCCTTCACGGGTTCCAGACGGCCCGCAGCCAACCAAAGAAACTCGCCGGTAATCCCGAGCTCCGAGCGAATAGCGCTTTGCGCGCCAGGATCAGGGCTCCATGCCTCAATATCGATCCCATTCGGAATAACACGTAGATGCTGCGGTTTCACCAAACCTTTCTTGATGTATGCGTCGGCGCATGATTCGCTCACTGCTGTAACCAAGTCTGCAAATCGATCGCTGAGCCGGTACCCGTATTGGCGTCCTAGCGTCCCTGTTGACGAAGTATGAATCGTGTCCACCACTGCCGAGCCTGAATACAACAGCCGTGACCATCGCGCGAACCACGCCGCGTGCGGCAGGTGCGCGTGAATGATCGATGGCTGTTGGTCACGCAGCCACCACTGAAATCGCAACCACCCGCGAGGGTCTGTTAGTCCCTTGCGCGTCTTAAGGCTGAAGTGACGAATGCCATCAGTTGTCAAGTCCTTGGCAGCGTCTCTTCCGTCTCCAGAAAGCGTCACCAGGCTCACACGCCAACCGCGAACACTGAGTCCACGCACCAGCAGCAGAACCTGGCTCTCGGCGCCTCCAATCCGATCAATCGTTGGGAGAAGCATAGCAACGTGCTTCAAGCCTGCCTCCTTGCCAGATCGTTGCCGAGTGCGTCGTCAATCACCGATTGATATGCGGCAATGGCTTTGTCCAGAGAGAACTGCTCAACCCATTCGTGCAGAAACCGCTGGCCTGGTTGCAGTGTGTGGATCGCCGCGACCATCGTTTGTGAAAGCGACGATGCATTGGTCTCATCCGTGACCCAACAACCCTCATTGCCACGCAAAAGATCCGTGAGGCCAGCAGAGGCAGGTGTCGACACGATTGGCAACCCAGCGGCGGCTGCCTCAAGCAGCGCATTTGGCATTCCTTCATGCCTCGACGGAAGGACAAACAGCGATGCACCCTTGAAGAAGCGCGCGGGGTCAAACACCGATCCCGCGAATCGAACGCAATCCATCAACCCAAGCGCCCCTGCGAGCTCAGCGGCCTGTGACCGCAGCGGTCCGTCGCCGACGATCGTCAGGTCAGCCATTGGCAAGTGTTTCTTGAACTCGAAAAACGCCTGCAGCAGAAGGTCGATCCCTTTTTCCGGTCGAATTCGTGCAATCGACAGCAAATGAGGTCCAAGCCCCGTCCACTCGCTGCGGCTTGAAGCTGCAACCGTTCGGACTGTCTCGATATCGACAGGATTCGGCAGCACGGTAAGTCGAGAAGCCTGAACACCGAAATTGCGGCACAAGTCATCAGCCATCGCCGAAGACTGGCATAGAACGCGATCCGCAGCGGGGTAAAGAGTGCGGTAGAGCACTTTAGTCAGAAATGGGAGGCTCAGACCACTAAGCATCGCGCTGGCACTGCCGTTTTGGCGGACGAGAATTTTCACTTTGCGCGGAAAGAGAGGTCGAAGCGCCAGCACTAGAAAGTTCAGATGAAACATTGAGGAGAGAATCACGTCGGGTTGAACATCTCTGACCAGCTTGACCAGTGCAGCTGCAGCAAGCCGTACGCGCTTTACATCGATCCGGTGAATGACAACAGATTCTGGCAGCGATGGTTCAGGAATGGCGCTTCGGGTTACGAGCGCCAGCTCAACATCGTACTTCTCAGCGGGCAAATGGCACGTAAGCAACTCAATGACACGCTCTGCACCTCCTCCTCCCAAATGCGGGGTGATGAGGAGAATCTTCGGAAAATCGGACATGGTTAAGTTTCAGAAAAAGGATAGATATGTATGATCAAGATAAAGTATCGATGTGACATTACGCACAGAGAAAATGGCACATAAATCATTTACTAAAAGATAAGCAGAAACAGCGCAGACTCAAGCTGCGTCGGGGTACCGCGCAGCGAAGATCTATATCTGCCCATATGTATTGAGAGCGTTCATTGCCTGGTTTCATTCGTCAGTCGCAGAAAGCCCGATCAAAGGCCGAGGCGCGCAAGACACCGCATATCGTTCTGGGGGTTACCTCAGCACAAACTTGCCTGGTTCTGAAGGGAAGAGTTCGCGCATTGCGCGAAGCGGGCTTCTCCGTCACAGTAATATCGAGCCCGGGAAGCCTTCTGGATGAACTTGCGCGCGCCGAGGGCGCTGAGCGCGTTGAGGTCTCTATGCGTCGAGCGGTAGCTCCTCTCAGCGACCTGTGCTCGCTTGTGCAAATATGGCGCATTCTGCGCAAGCTTCAGCCAGATATCGTTGAATTCAGCACGCCGAAGGCTGGCCTGCTTGGCATGCTGGCTGCCTGGTTGGCACGCGTTCCACAACGCGTCTATCTGTTACGCGGCCTGAAGCTGGAAACCGCCAGCGGAGCGAAGCGCAAACTGCTGGTATGCGTCGAACGGCTGGCAATGGCTTGTGCCCAAACCGTGATGTGCAACAGTGCAAGTCTGACAACAGAAACCCTGGCGCTTCGGCTCACTTCTGAGCAAAAAGTGAAGATACTCGGTGCGGGTAGCGCCATCGGCGTTGACTGTGAGCATTATTCACCAAAGGGGGCTAACCTGCGCGCGGAGCTCGGGATTCCGGATGGTGCGATGGTGGTCGGATTCACGGGCCGGCTTACCCATGACAAGGGCGTTCCACTACTGTTCGAGGCATTTGAGGACACTCAAAAATCCCAGCCAGGTATTTATCTGCTTCTGGTTGGATGGTGGGACGAGGCAGAGGACGTCATAGATACCGCGCTCCGCGAGAAAATCCTTCGTCACTCCAACGTTCGGTGTACTGGGTTCGTCCCGGATGTCGCCCCATATTTGCGAGCAATGGATATCTTCGTTCTACCAACACGGCGCGAAGGGCTTCCAAACGCAATTCTCGAGGCCTCCGCCACAGCGCTTCCGATCATCACGACAGATGCGACAGGGGCGCGTAATGCAATTGTGCCTGGCGTGACTGGTTTAATGGTGCCCGCTGGATCATCGAGCGCTCTGCAAGAAGCCCTGTTGAAGCTGCTTCACGCGCCACAGTTGCGCGAAAGAATGGGGCGTGAGGGGCGCAGGTGGGTGCAAAGGAACTTCGAGCGAAGGCGCGTGCTCGCACGCAATGCGCAGTTCTACAGAGATTTGCTAGGACGAAATCTGGAGCATCCTCAGCCCGGCAGCGTTGCCGCAGACTGAGGCGCTCCTCAAGGATAACTAAGGCGTGATAAGCGGGACCGCGTTCGCATCTTGTGTCGCAGTGGCAGCTGGAATCGGTCGCAGTGTGTGTGCCGCGGCCTGCGCTGCTTTTAGCGCCGTTCCAGGCACGATGCCAAGTGCCAGTGTTGCGATCGCAGCCAATGCAAGCGCCGCCAGAACTGTTACCCCCGGCTGGGCCACCGGCGAGGTAGTGCTCTCGTCGGGCTTCTGTGCTGCGGTCACAGCCAGGCGCAGATAGTATCCAGCCGCAACGCCGGAGTTCAGCAGTCCGATTACTGCAAGCCAAACCGCTCCTCCGCCAACCGCAGACGAGAACGAATAGAACTTGCCAAAGAATCCGCCGGTGAAGGGGATTCCGACCAGCGACACCAGAAAGAAGATCAGCAGGCCGCCCATGAGCGGGGACTTATAGAGAAGTCCCCGAAAATCCTGAATGAGCGGCAGTTGGTCATCGTATCCGCTCACAACTGAAACCACGGCGAAGATGCCAACATTCATTGCTGCGTAGGCCGCGGTGTAGAAGGCCGCTGCTGCGATGCCGTCCTGGCGAAGTCCGGCGAACGCCGCCAGCAGATAACCGGCGTGTGCGATGGACGAATACGCGAGCATGCGCTTTACGTTTTGCTGGCGCAGTGCCGCCAGGTTGCCAATAGTCATCGACAGTACCGCAATCGCCCAAAGCAGGGGAGTCCAGACTGCTTGAAGAGTAGGGAAGACCTCGTAGAGCACCCGGATGAGCAGTGCAAAGGCCGCGGCCTTCGGTGCCGTCGACATCAAAGCCACAACGGGCGAGGGCGCACCTTCATACACATCAGGCGTCCACAGATGGAACGGCGCCGCTGAGACCTTGAACAGGATGCCGACAAGCATCAACGCCAGCGCAGCAGTGATGAGCGTCAGATTCGCGAAGCCCGGTGCGTTGAGTGCGCGAGCAATCTCGTAAATCTGAGTTGTGCCAGTAGCGCCGAAGACCAGTGCGATGCCATAGAGCAGGAATCCCGTGGCAAAGCTGCCCAGCAGGAAGTACTTGATCGCCGCTTCTGGCCCTCGTCCAGAATGCTTGCGGTAGCCAGCCAGTACATAGGTGGAGATAGATGAGATCTCGAGCGCGACGAAGACAACCAGCAGTTCAACAGCGCTGGTCATAAGGCACATGCCAACCGCGCCAAATATCAGGAGCGCATAAAACTCGCCTTGATGATGGCTATCTGCTGGCAGCGTGTCGAGCGACAGAAGCACGGCAACAATGACGATGCCACAAATCAATGCATGAAAAAAGACAGTAAAGGGGCTGGTTTCAACCGTTCCATAGAAGCCCGTGCCAACCGGGAGAAGAAGCTGACCGAGGCTGGTCCACAACGCAGCTACCGTGCCAAAGGCCGCAACCCAGCCGAGCAAGCGGCGCGGCACGCCGGCAGGAAGCGCTGCGTCTGCCAACATGATCAGCACACCGGTGAGCGTAAGAACTATCTCGGGGAGAATGCGCAGCATATCGCTGGAATTCATTAGCGTCCCTCCCCAGAAGAAACGATCGTCAAACTGGCTTGCGGCACGGCGGCAGAACCTTTCAGAGTCAATGGGCCATTGCGATCTTCAATCGTACGAATCCAGAGAGTAGGCGCAACGCCCATCACGAACATCAAAACAGCAAACGGCCAGAGAATCGCCTGCTCGCCGAAGCGGAGATCGTAGGTCGGTTTGGCCGTTGCCAGCTCGCTTTGCGGACCGTAGAAGATCCGCTGCACGAGCCACAGCATGTAAGCCGCGCCCAGGATTACACCGACAGCTGCAGTGATCGCCCAGCCGCGGCTTACGCCAGAGAACGTGCTGGAGAGGATCAAGAATTCGCCTACGAAGCCATTCATCAGCGGCAGGCCGATCATGGCAAGCGTACTTACGACAAAGAGTGTGGCGGTTTGCGGCAGCTTAGCGGCCAGGCCACCGTATGCAGCAATCGTGCTGGTTGCATAGCGCAGTTCGAGCGCGCCGAGCAACACAAACAGCGCCGCATCCACCGTCTCATGGTTCAGGATCTGGAAGATCGCACCGTCCGAGCCAGTGAACGTGAAGCCGTAGATCCCGAGAACGATCAGGCTCAGGTGGCTCACCGCAGCGTATGCGAGCAGACGCCAGAAGTCGCGCTGGACCAGAGCAAGGCACGCGCCGTAGAGGATGCCTATTCCTGCGAGCGCAATCAGAAGCGGAGCGATCTGATGTGCCTGGGCAGGGAAGAGCCCAACGTGGAACCGAATCATCGAGTAGAGACCCAGCTTGCCCGCGACAACCATCGCCATCGCGACGGGGGCCTCAGCAAAGGTATCTGCAAGCCAGCCGTGCAGCGGGAAGACCGGAACCTTAACGGCAAAAGCGAACAAAAACGCGAGTGCCACCCAGCTCAACGCACCAGCGGGTATGACGCCGCCCGCAACCGCATACTGCAGCAGGGTGAAGTCGAACGTGTGGACCTTTGCGTAGAGATAAAGGATCGCGACGAGCAGCGGAGCCGAAGGGATAAAGGTGAAGAGGAAGAACTTCGTAGCAGCCTTCGGTCCATCCTTACGGCCGTACATGGCGATCAGGATTGCCATAGGCACCAGCGACAGTTCCCAGAAGCCGTAGTAGACCATCAGGTCGAGCGACATGAAGACGCCAAGCATCGCCGTCTGCTGTACAAGGAAGAGCAGATAGAAGATCTTGCGGCGTTTTTCGATTGCATTCCAACTCGCTACAATGCCGGCCGGAGCCAGCAGGCCGACGAGCACTATGAGCCAGAGGCTCAATCCGTCCACACCTACATGGTAAGCAATCGCCGGATTCTCGATCCAGGGCCGATTGATCTCGAACTGAAAGCCTGATTGTCCATGAACGAAGTGCGCAGGCAGATGCAGCGTGAAGAGCAGCGTTGCCAGAGAGGTCAGTAATGCGATCCACGCCGGCAGCTTACCGCGGTCCGGCAGCAGTGCAATCAGAACAGCTCCGGCGAGCGGGGCGAGAAGGATCAGGGTCAAAATCGATTCGTTCATTTAGCGCCCCACCATGCCGAGATGAATTCCGTAGTTGGCCAGCACCGAGCCCCACGGCACCAGCACGAAGAGCAGCAGTGCCGCGGCCCCCAGTGCCAGCCATGCCGCATATGAGCGGATATTGCCGGACTGCCAGCGTTGCAGGATCGCACCGCTGAGCTGCGTGATTCCCGCGAGCAACCAAGCGAGTCCACCAAGGATCGCGAAGTCCACAACCCACTCGAGGAGAAACTTGGAGATTGCCAGCAACGGTTTCACGAACAGGAAAGAGTAGATCTCGTCGACGTAGTACTTATTCGCAAGCACCTTGGCAAAACCCGCGGGCTCAGCGTCGATATTTGCAATGGCCTTGGAGCCTGGCTTGAAGAAGCTGTGCGCCGTAAACCAGCCAATCAGTGCGACCAGAACCGCGAGGCCCATCAGCAGGTACTCCACGGAGCCACCAGCCTCTTCACGAGGCCCGACAACCGGTGCCAGGAACTC
>DATMUN010000176.1:0-10979 GCA_035563895.1 Occallatibacter sp.
GGCGTGGCGGCGAGGTCGAGCGCGGCATCAACGCCGAAGGTTAGCGTGACGTTGGAGCGCGAGACGTGGCCGGAGCGCAGGCCGATGGCGATGGGGAAATCCGTATCACGGAAGAAGTGCAGGATCACTTCATCGAGCAGCGATGCAGATGCGCCGGGTGAAACACAATCGAGCATCTCGCCGAAGACGATGCCGCAAGTGCCTTCAAGTTTTCCAGCGGCACGCAGGTGCCAGAGCATGCGATCGATCTGGTAAGGCTTTACGCCGACATCCTCAAGAAAGAGTAGCTTGCCTTCCGTTGCAGGCTCCCACGGCGTGCTCAGAGTGGCCGCGATGATGCTCAGACAGCCACCGTAGAGCGTGCCGCGCGCGGTGCCTGGCCGCAGCGTGCGCAGGCCCTCGGTCGCGCCGAGTGTGTAGGGTTTGCCTGCAAGTGCAGCTCGAAAGCTAGGCAGATGCACGCCGTCGTCGAGCGCGAAGTCTGCGGCAACCATCGGCCCGTGAAAGGCCGGCAGGCCCAGGCGATCGAGTAGATGCAGTTGGAGTGCTGTCAGGTCGCTGTAAGCGAAGGATGGTTTTGGATGCGCGGCGATCAAGCCGAGATCGAGACTGTCGAGCAGATAGTTAGAGCCGTAGCCGCCGCGCACTGCGGCAATCATGTGCGCGGCTGGATCAGCAAAAGCCGCATGGAGATCGTCGAGGCGGTCTGCGGATGAGCCTGCGAAGAATAACGGTCCTCGCGCCTGAGTGTGTGCACCGAGTTGCGGCGCAAAGCCCAGCGACCGCAGCTGGGCGAGGCCGCGTTCAACCCATTCGTCGCTTGCAAACGATGCAGGTGAGAGCACAGCAATGCCCGCGTCCGCAGGCACGGACGCAAGCGGCCGCAACGGCACTGGCTCTACCATGCTTCTCCGTTGGCGATGAGGGACGCTGGTCCGGTTAGGAACAGCTCTGTTCCTGGACCGCTCCACGCAATGGTCTGCGGGCCACCCGGCGCAATAACAGTGAGCGGCGACTCGCATCCTTGCACAGCAATGGCCGCAGTTGCCGAGGCCGACGTGCCGGTGCCTGATGAAGTCGTTGGCCCAACACCACGCTCGAAGATGCGCAGCTCAATCTCCGTCGGGCTCACGATGCGGATGAACTCAACATTGGTTTGGTACGGAAAATCAGGCAGGAAGCAGATCTGCTGGCCCACACTCTGCCACGTCTGTCCTTGTACAGTGAACTCGGCGTTGTCGACAAGTACGACGAAGTGAGGATTTCCAGTGGAGACCTCGACGCCGCGCACCTGAATCCCTGCAGGCAGTGTTACGGTGCGCTCTGCGAATATGGGCACTCCCATGCCGGTGGTGATGTCGACTGAAAACTCGCCTGCAGTGCGAATCGAATTCACATGGCAGACGCGAAGACCTGCGTCGGTTTCGATCTGCAACTCGTCGCCAGGCTTCGCGTTGAGCTTGCGAACCATCCACGCAGCCACGCAGCGCGTGCCATTGCCGCTGATTTCGGCGATGGAGCCGTCTGCATTATGTAAGCGGATGCGGCCTGAGCGCGGGCCAGTGGGCGTAAAGAGCTCAATGCCGTCCGCGCCCACGCCAGTGTTGCGTGCGCAAAGACGTTGTGTGAGTGTAGGCCATTCGGCCGCAGGAGCAGCGTCGTGCGCGACGATGAGAAAGTCGTTGCCGCAGGCATGGGCCTTGGTAAAGGGGATCAATCTTCCTCCGGATCGCGGAAGTGGAGGAGCGCGTCAATGGCGGGCTCAGCACGAAGGCCGGCAATGATGCGCTCGTGTTGGCGACGGGTTGCGGTGATGGAAAAGCTGATGCGCTGCAGAGCGCCGATCACGTCCGTCTGGTAGTCGGCGAGCCGCTCGCCAGCTTTGTCCATTGCATCCAGAATCGACTGTAGCATCGCGGTTGAATCTGAGCCGCGTGCTTCATACACGAGCGGGTAGAGTTTGAGCGAAGCCCCACGCTCGAGCAGACCGACGAGCTCCAGCGCGGCAATCACGATGACCGTGGCGACCGCAGCTGGCGCAAACAGGCCTGCGCCACACGCCATACCGATCGACGCAACAACAAATACGCTGGCCGCTGAGGTGAGCCCGCTGATGCGGTTGCGGTTGTGCAGAATAAGACCAGCGCCGAGAAAGCCGATGCCTTGCACGATGTTCGACGCCACGCGGCCCTTGTCGGGATTGGCCTCACCTGCAAGGTAGGCGGAGAGCAGCGTGAAAAAGGCGCAGCCCATACAGATGAGCAGGTTGGTGCGGACACCGGCGGCGCGGCGCTTGGCCTGGCGTTCAAGGCCGATGAGGCCGCCTAGTAGGCACGCCAGCAGAAGACGGGAGATGGCGCCATTAACGACTCCAAGCTGCTGTAGCCAGCTGAAGTCGAAGGGCTGTGCGAGAGATGCAATGAATGCGTTCATGGTACGCAATCCTGTGCCCGATGCTATCACCGCGCAGAGGCCCCCGGCGCAGAGATGTAGACGGTTGCCGTGGGTTGCCCCTTGGCGGCGTAGCGCCCGACAGCGCGAAGGCCTTCAGGATGCGCGGCGACGGCCTGCGCCACGTCGTCTCCGTCGAAGGCAACGGCAACGGCAGCCTGCCTCGCGGGATCGGCCAGGGCAGCGGTCCATAACGGCCCGTCTCCTTCGTTGATCGTCTGCCGCAACGGAATGCCAGTAAAGGCCACGAGGTTGGGATAGACCGAGGTTTTCATCAGCACCAGGCCACCGGGTCGCGTGGCCAGCAACTCATGCAGCACAGGCGGAATCTGCTCCTCGAGCGGGCGGCGAGCCTCCACATTCTTGATGCCTTCAATGTACGTGAGCGGTTTTTCGGCCGTCACCTTCCAGTTGTTCCACACAGCGAGCAGAGCCAACAGCACTGCAGCAGGCCGGACCCACTTCATTTTGAACTCACCAATCGCAAACAGCACAGACTGCGCGCAGAGGCCCAGGCAGACCGCGAATGCAGGCAGCATCTCCATGCCGTAGCGCGTGTTGTACCAGGAGTGCGGCCACCAGAAAGGAATGAAGATGGGCACTGAGCCGTACGCCACCGAGTACGCGTAAAACGGCATCGGAATCCACAGGAGCAGCGCCCAGGTGAAGGCGCGGCGGCGCAGTGTGAGCCAGCCGCCCAGCGCGCCGGCGAAAGCAAGCGCGAGCATGTTGTTGGCCCAGTGGGCAGCCGTTGCGTCCAGCTCGGCGCAGCGCATGAAGAACAGCAGCGAGACCCACATGTTGTGCCAGCCTGGGTGCGGTGGACCAGCGCCCGGATGTGTGGTCCGAATCTCAATGGCCAGCGCGGAGTATGGCCCGCGCGCAAAGTCCAGCCAGTCGCCGAAGATGACACGGTTGTAGACGAGCCATACGACAGGCGCAGCAACAACAACCGCGCTCGCAAGCCAGAACGCGACCGAGCGGAGCTGCTTGCGGCGCAACAAGATCACGCCCATCGCCGTCCAGCCGATGAGGGCGAGAATCCAGCCGTCGTACCGCGTAAATACAGCGGCGACGAGAACCAGCACTGTCTGCCACACCAGACGCGTCGAGCGTTGCGGCGCTTCGTCCAGTGAGGCGCGCCACTCGCTAAAGAACACAACCGACCAGATGATCTCCGCCAGGAACAGCGGCTCGGTCATGGCCGTTGTTTGCAGATAAAGCAGATTCGGATTGAGCGCGAAGAATGCAAGCGTAGGTATCGCGGCAGCGGGCGAGAGCCACCTGCGCAGCAGTCGGTACAAGCCTGTGCATGCTGCCAGATACGAAAGCGCTGAGGGAATTACGCCGGCAATACCGTTGGCCCACCATGCATAGACTGCAACAAACGGCATCAATAGCAGATGCGGCAGTGGCAACCACACGGAGCCAAGCTGCCGAAAACCCGCGTTGTGGCCGTCAAGCACACGCCGCGCAATCTGCATGTGCGCCACGGCGTCGCCGTAATTCAACAGCGCGTTGTGGTGCCAGCTCCACAGGATAGCGCCGAGCGAAAGAGCCGCACAGGACGCCAGTACGGCGAGGCGTTCAGCGCGGCTGAGAGATGCGTCAGTCAAGGTGGGTCAGCTCGCGAAATTGGTTGAAGCGTTGATCGATCTCCTCGCGCGTTAGCGATTGCAGCCGCTCTGTGCCGAAGCGCTCCACAGCGAATGAACCCATCACAGAGCCGTAGAACATGGCGCGGCGGAATGCGCCGGGTGTGAGCTCTGCCTGAGAGGCAAGATAGCCGAAGAAGCCGCCAGCGAAGCTGTCGCCTGCACCCGTGGGGTCGGTCACCTTCTCCAGCGGGAAGGCGGGCGTCTTGAAGCACTCGGTGTGGTGTGCGCCAGCGTTAGAGCCGTAGAAGAGCGTGGCACCATACTCGCCGTGTTTCACCACGAGCATGCGCGGCCCCATCGCCATCACTGCGCGCGCCGCCTGGACAAGATTGCTATTGCCCGCCAGCATGCGCGTCTCGGTGTCGTTGATGAGCAGAATGTCGAGGCCCTTGAGGACTTCGAGCAGCGCGGGCTTGTGGTCCTTGATCCAGTAGTTCATCGTGTCGCCTGCTACGAGCCTGGCCTGCGGAGTGGCCTCGCGTACGCGGCGTTGTAACACCGGGTCGATGTTGGCAAGGAACAGGAAATCGGAGTCGGCATAAGCCGCAGGAATCTTCGGCTCGAACCCTGCGAAGACATTCAGATCGGTCTGCAGCGTCTTCGCTTCATTCAGGTTCTCAAGATACGAGCCCTGCCAGAAGAAGGTCTTGCCCGCGGCACGCTCAATGCCGCGCGTGTCAATCTTGTGCGCGTTGAAGACAGCTTCTTCGGCGGTGGTGAAGTCCTCGCCCACAACGGCGATTACGCGCACTGGCGCGAAGAAGCTGGCAGCGAGAGAGAAGTAGGTGGCAGCTCCGGCCAGGCAGCGCTCGCGGCGGCCTGAGGGGGTTTCGACGGTGTCAAACGCGACGCTGCCGACGACAGTAATGGGCATTCAGTTTCCTTTCGATATCAGAGCTTGAGTCGCGCGGGCTAAACGAAGGCAGCGCGCGCACCGCAGGCGCTTAGCCGAGGTATTTGCCGAAGAGCAGATCGAGCCGTTCCCTCGTCGCCGCGGGGATCTTGTCCTTCTGCGTGATCACGGCAAACTTCGCTGCGCCGGCGCAGCCGCAGCTGTGCTCCGTCGGCATCGCAGCCACGGCGGCCTTTACCACCTTCGCCGCGTTCTCGGCGTTCTGGTGCATCACGGCCACAACTTCCTCAATCGTGACTGCATCGTGCCCTTCGCGCCAGCAGTCATAGTCGGTCACCATCGCCACGGTGGCATAGCAGAGCTCGGCTTCGCGCGCGAGCTTTGCCTCTTGCAGGTTGGTCATGCCGATCACGTCAGCACCCCACGAGCGATACAGGTTCGACTCCGCTTTAGTGGAGAACTGCGGGCCCTCCATGCAGATGTACGTGCCGCCAAGCTTGCCGACGACGCCGACCTTGGCGCACGCCTCGGCCGCAGTCTTCGCCACATTCGGGCAGACCGGATCAGCAAAAGCAATGTGGCCCACGATGCCATCGCCAAAGAAGGTAGCGTTGCGGCGGAAGGTGCGGTCGATGAATTGGTCGGGAACTACGAAGTCTGTGGGTTTGTGCTCTTCTTTGAGCGATCCCACGGCCGACATGGACAGGATGCGCGAGACGCCCAGCTGCTTGAAGGCGTGAACGTTTGCGCGGAAGTTCAGCTCCGAGGGCAGAATGCGGTGTCCGCGGCCGTGGCGCGCCAGGAAGGCGACCTTGCGGCCCTCGAGCTCGCCGAGAACGAACGCGTCCGACGGCGCGCCGAACGGCGTGTCGAGAACCACTTCGCGCTGGTTGGTGAAGCCGGGCATGGAGTAAAGTCCGCTGCCGCCGATGATGCCGATTTCCGCCTGAGACAAGTGCCGCTCCTGAACGCGGCACACGCATGACAGAACGCGTGCCGCAGATGAGATGGGAACACTACAGTATACGAGGCGGCACTGCGGATACAGTGGCGGCACACGTGCGCCGCCACCGAGACGAGGCTACTGCGGAATCACCAGCAGGGTGATGGACTGCGCCGGGAAGGTCGTTGTCACGGTGCTCGTGGTTGAGGAGCCCGTGGGCGCAGTAATCGTCAGTGGCGACTGCGCGACGATAGCGTTCAGGTTTGCGCTGGAGTACTGGTAAACCTGCGCCTGCCCATTGGGCGTGAAGTTGTCGAGCGAGAGCGTGCTGGTCAGGTCGCCGTAAGTCTTGTTGATCACGATGACCGTGAGTTTGTTGTCCGACGTACGCAGTGCGCTATAGACGGCGAGCTGGCTCTGGTCGTCGGTGGAGGAGCTCAGGGACTCATCGCCGAATGTGGAGTTTGCGCCGTCGTAGTTGCGGTAGATCTCGAACGCCATCAGGCCTGGGATCTGTTTGGTTGCGTCCGGTGCGCCCCAGAGCGTGCCGATGTCCAGCCCCTCGCGGCCGAAGATGCCGAGAATATCTGCCTGTGCGAGTGCGCCGTTGATGTGCTCCTGCCCGCCCCAGTTGTACTCGGTGATAGCGAGCTTGGTGCCGGGATAGTTGTTCGTCACCCAGTCCTTCATCATCGGGATGACTTCAGGCGCCTGCAGCGGAACGTTGCAGCTGGAGGTGTAGTTCGAGTCTGTTGTGTAGTTGGGCTGCGGGTAGTTGGAGTCGGTGTAGCTCGGATCCCAGAAGACGCGCGTTGAGTTCAGTCGCGCCTGCTGCGCGCCGGTGTCGCCCGCAGTCGCAAAGCCGAGTGTCGCGCCGTTGTAGCTGGCGACAAAGTACGTGTGCAGGTCCACGTAGTCGAGCAGGCGTTTGCTGTAGGTGGTTTCGGCGGCCTTGAACTGCTGCAGATAGTACTCGATGAAGGGCTTGCCCGAGTGCGCGTTGCGATCCACTGGGGTTGACCACGGCTGCCAGCAGGGCGAGCCGTTGCTCCAGCCGTTCTCAATGTCTTTCTTCGAATAAAAGTAGTTCCACCAGTAGTCGACAACGGGACCGCTCACCTCGGCGGTGGGATCGGCAGTCTTGATGGCCAGAGCTGTGGCGATGCCATTGTTCGTTACTTCGTCATAGGTCGAGGGGGAGGGATGTACGTCGCGATGTACGGCATCCCACCAGGCAGGTTCGTTGTCCAGGTCGTAGATCGCCACGCCGCCCGAAGCCGCGCTGCCGAACTTGGAGACCAGATACGAGACCCAGCTACCGGCCCATGTGGAATCGACTGCGGTGGACGTGGCAGTTGCCGCAATGCCGGTGATATTGCAGCCTGACGCGCTCGTGCAGCCGTTTGTGCCTTGCGGATAGAGACCGTCGCCGCATGTGGCCGAGGCGGATCGATACGGATCGAAGGCAACTTGCGAGGGATACGTTGCAGAAGGGAAGCTGCACGATGTGCCGTCTTTCGCAACGTAGCCCAGCACGGGTACAGTGCCGATGGTCTTCGCACCAATCGAGGCGTCACTGGCTACCTGCTGATTGAATGCGCCTGTGTCCTGCGAACCGGTGCCGCTCACATTGTTCTCGAAGTACCAGTCTGAAGCGGAGCTGGTTACGTCGAGCAGGTAGTTATAGCGCGAGGTGGCATCGCCGCCCCAGCGATCGACGGAGATGTGCGCCGCCTTGCCAACGGTCGAGCTCAGCGTGAATGCATTCATGCCGTAGATGAGCGGATTGATGGCGTGCGTAATGCCGGTCGTGTCCACCGAGAGCGCAGGACCCGAGGCCATGGCAGGCGCAGCGAGCGTGAGCGTGGTCGAGCCGGAGACAGAGGTGTCCGCCGTGCTCGTAGCTGTCACCGTCACGCTTGCCGGGGCAGGATACGGCGTGGTGTAGAGGCCGGACGAAGTGATGGTGCCGGGGCTGAGTGCGCTGCCGGAGGGTGCTGCGACTGACCATGTGAAGCTGTTCGCGAGTGCGCCAGACGGGCTTACAGACGCGGAGAACTGCATCTGCGTGCCGATCGTGGCCGTCGAAGACGAGGGCGTCACGGTGATCGTTGGCGCCGTGTAGGCGGCCGTTACGGTGCTGTTGCCGTTGAGCGTTACGCTGCACGTTGCAGTGGTAGCGGAGGTGCAACCGCTCCATGCAGAGAATGTGTTTGATCCGGAGGCCGTGGGCGCAAGCAGGCTCACTGATGTGCCCGCGTCGAAGCTCACACTGAATGGAGTGGTCCCGGTTCGTGCAGCGTTCGAGCCGCCGACGGTATAGCTGATGACGACACTGCTAGAGGGTGTAGTGGACTTGACGGTGAGTGTATAAGTTGTAGGGTTTGACGTGCTGCCGCCGCCACCTCCACCGCACCCCGCGGAAGCGAGAATTATAGCGCTGGCAAAGAAGAGCAAAAGAAAGCGAAAGGGGAAAATACAGCGATCGTTCATCGTTCCTCCGAAATCCAGTTGATAACGGTATCAGAACTTAAACGATTTGGTACAGGGGTTTGTAGCGTCGCGTGAGATGAGCGGGAATTTGCGGCGGCCTCTCCGATGCACACTGGAGAAGCCGCGCACGGGACTACAAATGCAGAAAACGGTCAGCTCCGTAGACCAGTCCCAGTGTGAGGATGGCGATGAAGACTTCGCCGATGGCGCCGACGGCGAAAGGCCGCCAGCCCTGCCGGCCGAGCTCGCGGAGGTTGGTGCGCAGGCCCACGCCTGCAAAGGTAAGCAGAAATGCCCAGCGCGAGAGATTCGCAAGCGATGCAAGCTGCGGCTTGGTGAAGACGCCGATCGTGGCAAGCAGCGAGATGATCAGAAAGCCAAGCACGAACTTGGGGAACTTGGTCCACAGGAATGCAGCTTTGTTGCCGATGGCCTGCGCCTCTCCGCGCGAGGCCCAATAGATGGCGTAGCCCAGAACGATGAAGCCGATGAGCGCATTGCGCGTGGTCTTCGCCAGCACGGCTACTTTGCCTGCTGCATCGGAGTAGAGTGCACCGGCAGCCGTGGCTTCGGCCGTGTTGTCCACGGCAAGGCCTGTCCACAGTCCGTAGGCCTTGTCGCTCAAATGCAGTGCATGGCCAATGAGCGGGAAGGTGAATAGAGAGAGCGCGCCGAGCGCAAGGATTGCGGCAATGGCGACCGAGGCGTCTTCGTCGTCAGCATCGATTGACGGCTTGGCTGCGATGATGGCTGAGACGCCGCAGATCGACGAGCCAACGGCAAGCAGCGACGTAAGCTTTGGTTTGAGGTTGAAGCTGCGGCCCAGTACGTGCATGAAAGTAAGCGAGAGCGTAAGGGCAACGGCGACGAGCGCAAGCGAGATGCCGCCAAGGTGCAAGATGTCTCCGAGCAGAAAGCGCGAGCCCAGCAGCACGATACCGGCCTTTAGCCAGAACTCGTACGTGGCCACACCCGCCTCGAACACACGCGGAATGCCGATCGTGTTGGAGAGCACAAGGCCGATGACGATGGCCCAGAGCACGTACTCGATGTTAGGGAAGGTGATGTGGTTGGTCTTTGTGTACGCGGCGATGGACTGCTCGATGAACTTGCCTGCGTAGCCGACAGCGGTGAGCAGCAGCAGGCCTGGAATGAGTGCGAGAACGCGGCGGCTGAGGGGGAGCTGCTCGCTGAAGCTTGCGGAGGACGCGGTGTTGGCGGCGGTTGCCATGATTGTGTCTCCTTGCGTTGAGCGGCTTACCAGCGGATCGCGGGCAGCAGGTTGAGGCGGACAAGCAGGGCGAGAATAAGCGCGAGCGCGACGGCATAGACGTCGAGCGAGAGACCGCGCCGCTTTGCGGTGGGTTCTGCCATGGTGGTTCTCCGTGATGTGGGTTGAACTAGCGGGAAGTTTCGACGCTGTCTGCTGCGGTCTTGAACGCCGCAGATTGGCCCACTGCCCAACCGGCTAGCAACAGGCTGGGAGCGGCCACAGGTTCGGCATCGCCGAGGGCGGCGAGCGTTGTACATCGAACCTGCTGTGCGGGCTGGCCCGCGTGGGAGACGATGGCACAGGGAAGATCAGCGGGGAGCCCTTCCGCCAGCCACTCCAGCGCCAGCAGCCGCAGATCGCGGCCCGGCATGTACACCACGCGCGTGGCATTCTCTTGTGCGGGCGTATTGGCGCGGTCATGCGACTGCGCGTGATGGCCCGTGGAGAAGAAGACACCCGAGGCTGCATCGCGGCTGGTAAGCGACGCGCCAACCGCCGCAGCCGCTGCAAACGCAGCACTCACGCCGGGCACAATCTCGTACGCCACGCCGGCAACATCGAGCGCTGCCATCTCTTCGGCCGCACGGCCAAACAGCAGCGGGTCGCCGCTTTTTAGCCGCACCACCGAACGTCCGGCGCACGCATGCTCCACCATCAGCGCGTTGATCTCGTCTTGTGTAATCGACTTGTGGCCGCAACGCTTGCCCACATTCACAATCTCTGCGTCTGGCCGGGCCAGCGCGAGAATCACAGCTGGAACCAGGTCGTCGTGCAGGATTACCTGCGCCGATTGGATCAGTCGCAGTGCTTTCACTGTGAGCAACTCGGGATCGCCCGGTCCCGCGCCAACCAGAAACACCTTGCCGGATTCGAGCTGTGGTTGCGCAAGCTGGCGCGTGGCACACAGCGGCGACGAGCAAATCTCTCGCTGTGCGAGCGTGTGCAGCAGTTGTTTCCGCACCTCGCTGGATGCATGCGTGGCCAGCACCTCGCGGCGCAGTGCGCCAACCTCCGCAAGCCACGGGCCAAGATCCTCAGGCAGCGCGGCGTCAATCTCGCGCCGCAGGTTCTGCGCGACTGCCGGACTCTCACCGGAGGTGGAGATGGCAATCTGCAGGCCTCCACGCCGCACCACCGAGCCGAAGAAGAAGTCGCAGTGCGGAATATCGTCGACCGAGTTGACAAGGATGCCGCGCGCAACGGCGCCTTCGTAGACTGCGGCATTCACGGCGGGATCATCGGTCGCGGCGATAACGAGGAAGTTGCCATCGAGGTCCGCAGGATCATACGCGCGGGCGACGTAATCGA
>DATMUN010000177.1:0-6066 GCA_035563895.1 Occallatibacter sp.
CTCCGCCACAACAAAGCCCGCAACACACCAAACCTGTCATCCTGCGGTTGCCCTCGCCAACTACGCCACATCTCAGTCTTTGCCACTGCAGCGTCACCCCACCTGCGAAGGCGTCACCATGCAGTTCTCACTGCGTACCGGCTCGCACCCTGTGCAGCGCGTCTGCGGATTCCCCTCTTCATTGCTACAGACCTCGCAGAGCACAGTGCAGTTGCGTCCCGCGTTCTTCGCCCGGTACATCGCGCCGTCTGCCACGTTCAACATCGCATCGAACGTAGCATTCTCGCGCGAGCTCACCGTTGCGCCCACACTCGCAGTCACGCGGATCTCCGTGTCCTGTAGGCAAACCTGCATCGATGCCACCGCCATCCGCACGCGCTCCGCATACTCCCGCAGCTGCCTTGAGTCGCAGCCCGGTACCGCGATCAGGAACTCCTCACCGCCGAACCTGCCCTCAAAGTCATACGCGCGCACCGCGCCCTTCAGCTCGCGTGCCACCTGCCGCAGCACCGCATCGCCCACCATGTGTCCATACGTGTCGTTGATCGTTTTAAAGTGGTCGATGTCCAGCAGCAGCAGGCCAACAGTCGTCCCCGCCCGCCGCGCCCGCTCCAGCTCCACTTCAAACAACTCCTGAAACGCCGCGCGATTCCACATCCCAGTCAGGCCGTCTTTCATCGCCTGCACGCGCAGCGCCTCCCGCGCCTCAATCAGCTCATCCTGCAGTCGAAGAATGCGCGTAGCCACAGCGATGCGCGCGCGCAGTTCGGCCTGCTCAAACGGCTTGCCGATGCAGTCGTCTGCTCCCGACTCGAGCGCGTGCACCACGTGCTCCATCTCCGAGCGCCCGGTCACCATCAGAATGTACTGGTAGTAGCTTGCCGAGCGCGCGCGAATCCTCTTGCACAGCTCAATGCCGTCCAGGCCGGGCATCACCCAGTCCACGACGAGCAGTTTTGGCGGACTCTCCCGCTCCAGCACGGCCCATGCCTGGTCGCCGTCGGCGGCCTCGGTCACGTCGAATCCCCACGCCGTGAGCCAATGGCGCAACAGCAGTCTCACTACTGCGTCGTCTTCGGCAATCAATACGCGCGGCCGTTTGCCTTCTAGTTCGCTGCTGTCGGCTCTCTCCATAGCCCACTGCCTCTGCACAATCCACCGCGTCTTCGTGCGGCCCAAAGCTCTCGTTGGAGCTCTCGGTCCTGCGCGGAGTCTTTGTTGTGGAGATTAGTATCATTCCGCGTCCTCAGTGGCAATTCCGCTAGCTGGTCAAATGCCGCCGACGGTGTCGTTGCGCTACACTGACATGCGTCCGGACCAATATGGCAGGCAGCCTCCACGGCATCGCAACGCATAGATTTTGCAGCGTTGCTGGCTCATCGCCGTGGCCATCCACACCCTCCCGTATCCTCCGCGTCAGCTCTCAGGAGAAGCCTCACTGATGTCCTCTTCCGCAGTGCCCGCGCCCACGCTCGTCGTTCTCGCCGCCGGCATGGGCAGCCGCTACGGCGGCCTCAAGCAGATCGACCCCGTCGGACCCTCCGGCGAAGCCATCCTCGACTACTCGGTCTACGACGCCCTCCGCGCCGGCTTCTCTCGCGTCGTCTTCGTCATCCGCCGCGACATCGAAGAGGCCTTCCGCGCCTCCGTCGGCTCGCGCTACGAGGGCCGCATCGCCGTCGACTACGCCTTCCAGCAAATTGACGACCTGCCCGCCCCATTCATCGTCCCCGAAGGCCGCACCAAGCCCTGGGGCACCGCCCACGCCATCCTCGCCGCGCGTAACATCGTCCACGAGCCCTTCGCCGTCATCAATGCAGACGACTTCTACGGCGCCGAAGGCTATCGCCTGCTCGCAGCCCACCTCACCTCCGGCACGGCAGACCACGCCATGGTCGGTTTCATCCTGCGCAACACCCTCTCAGAGTTCGGTTCCGTCGCCCGCGGCGTCTGCACTGTCTCGTCGGAAGGTCTGCTCGAATCCGTCGTAGAAACCACTGGCATCGAGCCCGACGGCACCGGAGCCCGCGCCGTCAACGGCGATCACATCCAGCAGCTAACCGGCGACGAGATCGTCTCCATGAACATGTGGGGCTTCCAGCCCGCCGTCTTCAGCGACCTCTCGGCGTACTTCGCCAACTTCCTCGCCGCGCGCTGCGCCGATCTCAAAGCCGAGTGCTACCTGCCCGCCGCCGTCACCGCCGCCATTGACGCAGGCCGCGCCCGCGTTCGCGTCCTCGCCTCGCAAGACGCATGGTTCGGCGTCACCTACCGCGAAGACCGCCCCCGCGTCATCCAGAGCCTCAGCGATCTCATCGCCGCCGGCCGTTATCCGGAGAAGCTCTGGGCATGACCTCCAACTACGACCTCGCCGCCATCACCGCCACCTTCCAGATCCCCGGCCCCTTCATCTCCGGTGAGCCCTGGGGCTCCGGCCACATCAACGACACCTTCCGCGTCACCACCGCGCCCAACGGCCAAACGCAGCACGCCATCCTCCAGCGCATCAACCACCGCGTCTTCCGCGACCCCGTGCTGCTCATGCGCAACGTCGAGCGCGTCACCAGCCATCTGCTCGCTAAAGTCGCTGACCAGCCGGACGCCGCACGCCGCGTCGTCGCCCTCATCCCCACCCACTCCGGCAACGCATATCATGTCGACGCCGAAGGCAACACCTGGCGCGCCTATACCTTCATCTCCGGCTCGCATTCCTACGATCAGGTCGAGTCCGCCGATCAGGCCTTCCAGGCCGCCCGCGCCTTCGGTCAGTTCCAGCAGTTCCTCGCTGACCTGCCCGCGCCGCCCCTCGGCGAAACCATCCCCAACTTCCACCACACGCCCACGCGCTTCCAGCAGTTCCAGCAGGCGCTTGCTGCTGACACCGCCAACCGCGCCGCTCAGTGCCGCGCCGAGATCAACTTCGCTCTCGCCCGCGAACCCTTCGCCTCCGCGTTTATCCGCGCCGGCCTGCCCTCGCGCGTCACGCACAACGACACCAAGCTCAACAACGTCCTCTTCGACGAGACCACCGGCCAGGCTCTCTGCGTCATCGACCTCGACACCGTCATGCCCGGCCTCGCCGCCTACGACTTCGGCGACCTCGTCCGCACCTCCACCTCGCCCGCTGCGGAGGACGAGCGCGACCTCTCCCGCGTCACCTTCCAGTTGCCGCTCTTTGAGGCCCTCGCGCGCGGCTACCTCTCCACCGCCACCTTCCTCACCCGCGACGAGCGCGAACTCCTCCCCACCGGCGGCATCCTCATCACCTTTGAGACTGGCCTGCGCTTCCTCGCCGACCACCTCAACGGCGACACCTACTTCAAAATCCACCGCGAAAACCACAACCTCGACCGCGCCAGAACGCAGTTCAGGCTAGTAGCAGAAATGGAATCCGAACTCCCCGCCATGGAAGGCTTCATAGCGTCACTCGGGTAGCCGAAAGACTCGCCGCAGCCTTTTACGAAGCATCCCAAGCACGAAAAATGGGTGCCCCCGGTGCCTCGCCTTTGGGCACCGGGGATAGAAAATCCAACCCAGCCACAAGCAAACCCACGCTCAATCGCACACCGCCCCGCGGGCGACTAGCGAGCCACTGCCGCACGCAGTGCCGAGCCACGCACCCTATATAGCATGGTCATTCTGAGCGCACGGGCCCCCGAGCGCCTTTCAGCTCGGGGGTGGTAAGCGAAGAATCTGCTTTTCCCTCAGCCTCCCAACCACAGACCACAGGTGCCCCAGGTCTCGCTTCTGAGACCTGGGAAAGCAAGCCCCTCACCCCGCCAACACCCTCAAAATCACCTGCGCCAAAATCACCTTAGCCACCAGCGCAATCGGATACACGCTCGCGTAGCCCACCTCCGGCTCTTCCGATGACACCATCCGCGTCGCAAACCCCACCGCAGCCGACTCCGTGTGTACGCCCGACACCACGCCCAGCAACTCCGCAAACGGAATCCGCATCACCTTGTGCCCGATCACCAGCGCGCTCACGGCAATCGCCAGCGTCACGCACGCCCCCGCCAGCAGAAACAGCGGCCCGTCCTTCAGAAACGTCCGCACAAACCCCGGCCCCGAGTTCAGCCCCACCACGGCCATAAAGAGCAGCAACCCAAGCTGCCGCAGCGAGAGCCCCGCACTCGTCGGAATGGTCCAAGTGAACGGCCCCGTCCGCTCCAGATGTCCCAGCAGCAACGCCACCACCAGCGGGCCGCCGCCAAACCCCAGTCGCAAGCTGCCAAACCCCGGTATCGGAATCGGAATCATCCCCACCAGCGCGCCAATCACCAGCCCCACGCCCAGGCTGGCAAAGTTCATCTCCGCCGACCCGCGTATCGAGTCGCCCAGAAAGTTCGACACCTCGCGCAGTGACTCCCGCCGCGCCACCACCCGCAGCCGGTCGCCGTAGTTGATGCACGTAGAGAGCGTCGGCACAATGTCCTCGTCCCCGCGCCGCATCCGCGTAATCGAGCACGGCACCGGCATCTCGTGCAGCAGCTGGTGGATCGTGTGCCCCACCACCTGCCGGTTCGACACCATGATCCGCCGGTAGTCGATCTCCGTCCGGTCAATCTCCAGATGCGACAGCAGCGGCTCGCCCAGCAGCTCCATCGCGCACTGCATTGACTCCTCGCTGCCAATCACCACCACCTGGTCGCCCAGGCTCAACCGCGCATCCAGCGAGGCCACCGCCATCTTGCCTTTGTGCAGCATGCGGCTGATGCGGAACCCCCGGTCGCCAAACTCCTCGTAGAACGCGTCCACAGTCTTCCCGCTCGCCGCCGGATTCGTAATCCTGAAGTTCCGCTCTAGCGTCACCGCCTTGTGGTCAGTTGTCGTTCCCAGCTTCGGCTTGATCAGCACCTTCGCCATGTGGAAACAGACCAGCACGCCCACCACGCCAAACGGATACGCAATGCTGTAAGTCTCCGCAGGCAGGCTGTTGTGCGCAATCTGCAGCACCACGCCCAGCGCCGGAGTGTTCGTCGCCGCGCCCGTAAACAACCCCGCCGCCTGCTCGCGCGTCATGTGCAGCAGCTTCGCTGCTGCAAGCAGCACGCCAAACCCCGTCACCAGCACCGTCAGCGCCAGCACCGCATACTTCAGCCCGCGCGCCCGCAGGCTCTCAAAAAAGCGCTGCCCCGACTGCAACCCCATCGCGTAGACAAACAGAACCAGCCCCAGCGTCCCGATCATGTCCGGAATCGCCAGCTTCGGGCACACGGCGCCGATAAACAGCCCCGAGAACAGCACCCCGGCAAATCCCAACCGGAACCCGAAGATGTTCACCTGGCCCAGCAGATAGCCCAGCCCCGCCACCGCAAACAGCGTCATCAGTGGAGAAGTCGTCAGCAGTTGAACAATCACTTGCAAAATCGGCCCGCTCCCATCCTCGTACTTAGGCAGGCCCAATCTACCATCCAGTCACAGAAACAATCCGTGTCCCCCGCCACTACACAGCAGAGACCAGCGCCACAGGAGCGAGCAGGAGCCTTCAGGCCCAGGAAAAGCTATGTGCATTGATGGGGGCCGCAACCCAATCCAAGCTCGACTCGATCTATTCCCAGAACCGCTTCTTAGCGAATGCCTTACCCGTGCCCGATTTGAAATATCTTTCAAGCTCTCGTGCCCTGGGCTCATTCTCAACCGCGACGTTGCTCTTAAGAACTGCGGGAAGATGTTTGCTAGTCGAGGGAACCTGTCCAGCCTCATGGGACGCAAGCCTGCGCCTCAGATCATTACTCGATCCGACATAAACATCACCATTGTTGAGCTTGAGAAAATAGACGTACCACACCGCGCCAACCCCCGCGTCCACAAGCGCAAAACCAAGAGAGGTGGCCCGCTACCGAAGCCTAAGCGCAAAACCGGGAGGTGGCCCGCCACCCGAAGCTTCAGCGTAGGGTGGTGGGCGGTCAGGGACTCGAACCCCGGACCTCCTGCGTGTGAAGCAGGCGCTCTAACCAGCTGAGCTAACCGCCCCCGCGTCAGTCGGCACGCAAGCGCGCCGGCGGGGCATCCCGTAAGGTAGAGTAACATCAGCAGGCCCCTGAGGCCAAACCGCCGGAT
>DATMUN010000178.1:0-6959 GCA_035563895.1 Occallatibacter sp.
ACGCTGACGACGGGGACGAGTCCGACGACAGGGACACTGGCGACGCTGACATTTCCGAGTGCGCATACGAACTATGCGAACTGCATCGTGGCGGTGGCATCGTCGACGGCTCAGCTGACGACGGTGACGTGGAGCGAGACGGCGGCCGCGGTGACGCTGACGGCAAACTCCGCGTTGACGGCGAGCACGGCGTACCAGGTGCGGTACTGGTGCGGCGGTAACTAGAACTTAGATGGAGGCGCGGCGCCGATGTCCTGAGCTGGAATCGGCGTGGCGCCTGAAGAGCAGGCGTGTTTGGGGAGGGACGACTTGTCGAAGAGGGCGAGCTGTCCAGCAGCACCTTTGCCGCTGCCTGCGGTCTTTCCTGCGGATCTGAACGAGCTGGTGCGGTTTGGGCAGGTGTTGGACCGATGGCCGGAGAGCCTGCGAGGAAAGCCGGTGGTGATGGCGCTGGCTGAGAGCTGGCTGCGTGTGCGCACGAAGGATGGCCAACTGACTCCGCTGCGTGCGAACGCGGTGCAGCAGGCATTCGAGAGGAAGCGCGGGCAGCGGAACATCGTGCTGAAGGCTCGGCAGCTGGGGCTGACGACGTGGATCGCGGCGAGGTTTTTTCTGCGTACGATTACGCGGCCGGGCACGTTGACGCTACAGGTAGCGCACACGCGCGAGGCGGCGGAAGAGATCTTCGGAATTGTGCACAGGTATGCGGCGTGCCTGCCGGCGGAGTTGCGGAACGGTCCGCTGAAGACTTCGCGGGCGAGCACGCGGCAGGTGGCGTTTCCGCGGCTGGACTCGCAGTACATGGTGGTGTCTGCCGGGGAGAAGAATGCGGGACGCGGGCTGACGGCGCAGAATCTGCACTGCTCGGAGGTGGCGCGCTGGCCGGGAGATGGAGCGGAGACGCTGGCGGGGTTGCGTGCGGCGCTGGCACCGGCAGGGGAGCTGGTGCTGGAGTCGACGCCGGATGGCGTGGGCGGATGCTTCTACGACGAGTGGCAGAGAGCGCCGGAGACCGGGACGGTGCGGCATTTCTTTCCGTGGTGGATGGAGCGGCGCTACCGCGAAGCGGCGGCGGCTCCGCACACGCTTACGGAGGAAGAGCGGCAACTGATGGCGCGCGAGGGGCTGGACCTGGAACAGATTGCGTTTCGGCGTACGGTGCGGGCGAACTTTCGCGGGCTGGCGCGGCAGGAGTATGCCGAGGATCCGGAGACGTGTTTCAGGACGAGCGGCGAGTGTGTGTTCGAGCTGGATGCGATTGAGACGCGGATGTTGGAACTGACGCCGCCCGTGGAGACGCGGCGCAATGGCGAGATGCGTATATGGCTGCCGCCGATTACGGGCAAGCGCTACGTGGTTGCGGTGGACCCGGCTGGAGGTGGAAGCGAGGGGGACTTTTCGGCGGCGCAGGTGGTGGAGCTCGAGACCGGGCTGCAGTGTGCGGAGTTTGCCGGGCATGTAGGCGGGGTGGAGCTGGCGCGGCAGATTACGGAGCTGGCGCGGGAGTATAACGGCGCGGAGCTGGTGGTGGAACGCAACAATCATGGGCATGCGGTGCTGTCGCTGGCGTCGATTGCATGCAGCTACGAGAGGCTGTATGCGAAGGATGGGCAGCGTGGCTGGCTGACGGACTCGGTGAGCCGTCCGTCGGTGCTGGCGCGGCTGGGTACAGCGCTGGTGGAGAGGCCGGAGTGTTTCATGAGCGATCGGTTGCTGGCTGAGTGCAGGAGCTTTGTGCGGCTGCCGAATGGAGGGACCGGAGCGCGCGCGGGGACGCATGACGACTGCGTGATGGCGATGGCGATTGCGCTGGGGGCGCGGGAGGAGCTGCTGTTGCAGAGAGCGTGAGCAACGCTCCATGCGTGGCCAGCTTAGAATGCTGATAACGGACTTCACGGGCGAGGGGCAACTTCTTGGCGGTACAGGCGGTGCAGCATATCCGGCGGATGCGCGGCGGAGCGCAGGGACAGCTGATGCTGGGCGCAGATGGCAACGCCTACGTGGTGAAGTTCCAGAACAACCCGCAGCACATGCGGGTGCTGGCGAATGAGATGCTGGCGGCGCGGCTGGCGGCGGCGGTGGGGTTGACGACGCCGCAGGTGGACCTGGTGGATGTGTCGCCGTGGCTGATTGAGCACACGCAGGAACTCGAGATGGATTTTGGACGCAGACGGGAGCGGTGCAAGCCTGGGCTGCAGTTCGGGTCGCGCTTTGTGGGCGGGCTGATGCCGGGACAGGTGGTGGACTATCTGCCGGAAGAACAACTGGCCGAGGTGCGGAACCTGGAGGAGTTTGCCGGTATCCTGGCGCTGGATAAGTGGACCGGCAATGCGAACGGACGGCAGGCGGTGTTTGCGCGCAAGCCGCGGGAGCGGAAGTATCGCGCGGTGTTCATCGACTTTGGATACTGCTTCCATGCGGGCGAGTGGCGGTTTGAAGAGGCGCCGCTGCGCGGGATTTATTACAGGAATGACGTGTATCGCCGCATACGGGGATGGGATGATTTTGAGCCGTGGCTGTCGCGCATGGAGAAGCTCGATCCTGAGGTTGCGTGGAGCGCGGCGGAGGATGTTCCGCCGGAGTGGTACGGCGGCGACCTGAGTGAGATGGAGATGCTGGTGGAGAAGCTGCTGGCGCGACGCGAGAGGATTCGCGAGTCGATCGAGATGTTCGCGAGGTCGGACCGGGAGCCGTTTCCCAATTGGGGTCGAAGGGTGGAGGAAGGCGGCACGGAGGACTGGAAGGAATGGAACTGGGGAACTACGATTCCGAGCAGGGTGATGTGAAGCGGATGAGAGCGGGCCTCAAATACGAACGAAGCGGTGAGCTGCGATGAACGAGCGGCGTGCCTGCGCGTTCCAACTGCTGCGCTACGTGCCGGACCCGGTGCGCAATGAGTTTGTGCACATCGGCGTGGTGCTGCGCGCGGAGGATGGCGGAGCTCCGGAGGTGCGTTTTACGCGGGACTGGCGGCGGGTGCGATGTCTCGATCCGGATGCGGATACGGCGCTGCTGGAGGGGATGGAGAGCGAGCTTCGGCGCAGACTGGCAGAGGAATCGGATGGCAGGTTCAGAAAGATTCTGGATGAGTCCCTTTCGCTGAGTGTGCAGATGACGGAGCCGAAGGCTTATCTGGCGGAGAGCCTGCCTGCGGGTGTGGAAGAGCTGATGCGGCTGTATGTGGAGCCGCCGAAGAAGGCTCGCGGCGAACGGGTGAGCGGCCGTGCGGCGATCCAGACGAGGATGCGTGCGGAGTTTGAGCGGGCCGGTGTCTGGGATCTGATGAGGAAGCGGATTGCAGCGTCGATGTACACGCGGCCGGGAGACCCGCTGCGGATCGATGCGGGATATCGGCCGAACGGTGTGATCCGGATGTTTCAGGCGGTGGCGCTGGAGCCGGGTGTGGAGATGGCGAAGGTGCTGGCGTTTTCCGCCGGTGCGCTGCGCGCGGGTGTGGAGCGGGTGGAGAAGGCGGAGCTGCAGTTGACGGCGATTGTGGAGCCGGCGGCGAAGGTGGGTGCGACGGATGAGTATCCGGACCAGCTGGCGCTTTATCGTTTCGGGACTGAGACGATGGAGGAGCACCAGATTCGTGTGTTGACGACCTCGGACCTGGAACGTGTGGCGGCTACGGCAAAGCACGAGATGCGTGTTTGAGCTGTGGTGAGGGTGTATGGGGCTGCGAGTTTTCGGCGCGTCAAGCGGTGAATGAAATTCGTAATTGCGGTGGCTCGTGTAAGTCCTTTTAAGTTTATAGCTTGACGTGATGCGGCATGTTTACTCGGGTTTGCAGAGTAATTCGCGCGGGTCGTTATCATTGAGTTTGTAAGTCAACAAGCAAGCGATTGAGGGAGCGGTCGAGAGACTGCGTGGAAGGCAATGGAAGGCATGGTTCCCGATTGGGAGCCATGCCTTTTGTGTTTTTCCGGGAGAGGGAGAGGCGCGTGAAGGTAACGGAGCAGTTGCGGGATATCTGGCGGCAGGCCACTGGCAGAAAGGATGGCCTGGAGGCGGGGGCCGCGCAGGCTGAGCGAAAGACTCTGGCGTTGCCGGCGATCCTGAGCCCTGTGCAGTTTCCGGCGCGGCTGCTGCCGAAGCCGACGCCGATGAACCTGCGGCGATTTGCGGAGACGCCGGTGGTGCGGCGGGCGATCAACGTAATCAAGGACAGGATCGCGGCGATGGATTGGCAGGTGCGCGTGCGGCGGGGAATCGCGGCGGGCGATCTGGTGGATGCGAAGGCGAAGCTTCGGGCGCTGCGGCGGACGCTGGAGGAGCCGAATGCAACGGACAGCTTTCGCACGTTGATTGAGCAGGTGATCGAAGATGCGCTGACGGGCGGATACGGCGCGATCGAGATGGAGGCGACGGGCGATCCGGAGCAGCCGGCGCTGTTATGGGCGGTGGATGGAGCGTCTGTCCGGATCAACGCGAAGTGGAATGGGCAGGCGGATTCGGCGCGCTATGCGCAGGTGTTGCCGGGACAGATGGATTCGGCGGCGGTGGAGCTTCGCGACGACCAGTTGATGTATGTCCGGATGAACCCGCGGAGCTTTACACCGTTTGGGCTGGGGCCGCTTGAGGTTGCGTTCGAGACGGTGAACGAGTTTCTGGCCTCGCATCGGTTCGCAGGGAAGCTGGCGGCGAACACGGTGGCGCAGTATGCGCTGTGGCTGAACGAGGCGACGCCGGCGCAGCACGAACGGTTGATCCGGTGGTGGCAGGACGAGATTGAGGGCACGGGGCGAGTGCCGTTGATCTCGACTGCGCAGAAGCCGGAGGTACTGCGGTTTGCGCAGGGAACGGATGCAGATCTGCGGCTGGCATGGCAGCAGTTTTTGATTCGCATGGTGGCGAATGCGTTTGGGTTGCCGCCGCTGCTGCTGGGGCTGGAAGGCGATGTGAACCGCTCGACTGCGTCGGAGCTGGCGGATGAGGCGTTTCGTGGGGCGATTCAGCCGCTGGCGCAGTTGCTGGCTGGACACATCACACGCGACCTGTTTGCGAAGTGCATCGGATGGCGTGAGTTTGAGTTTGTGTTCAACGACCTGAACGCGCGGGATGAAGAGACGGAGCTGGCGGTGCAGGTGCAGCTGTTGAACGCGGGTGTGTACACGGTGGATGAGGTGCGCGCGATGCGCGGCCTGGCGCCGCTGACGAAGGCGGGCGTGGCGCAGTTGGCGGGGGAAGCGGAGTAAACGGACGAGCGGCAAAGCGGAGAGCGGATGCGACTGGAAGCGATGGCAATGAAGTTCCCTCACGTGGAGGGCCACCCGAACCGTGTGGCCTTCGAGGGGGTGTTGACGGTGGTGAACGCGCCGAGTGACAAGGCTCCGTCGGGTGCGCGGGGACACCGGGTGATGTTGACGCGTGAGGCGGCGGAGAAGGCGCTGCCCTCGCTGCTGGGGATGGCGGTGGACTATCGGCCGGGCTGGGATGGGCATGATGCGCGCCGCAAGATCGGATTGCTGACGGAAGCGCATATCGAAGGCAATCGGGTGGTGGTGCGCGGATATCTGTACGCACGTGACTTTCCCGAGGTGGCGGAGGCTGTTCGTGCGCAGGCACCGGGCGCGATGGGAATGAGCTATGAGTTGGCCGATGCACGCGTGGAGGACATGCGTGCGGAGGTGTGGAAGCTGACGCGAGTGACGTTTACTGGCGCGGCAGTCTTGTTGCGTGACAAGGCGGCGTATCGGACGACGAGCTTCAGAATGGCGAGTTAGTGGGCTGGCTGCCGTCGAGGTTGACGGCGGCAATGCACATTCACTGGAGAAGAAGGGGGAGCATGGAAGACCAAGAGAGAGTAGTTGCGGAACGCCTGGAGGCTGCCGCGGAACAGTTGGAGCGCTCGCTGAGCTGGTTGGAGGAGCGCAGCGCCGCGCTGAGCGGCGAGGTGGAGAGAATTTCTGCAACGGTGGAGCAGGGACGGCGCGAATCGGAGATGGCCGAACGGCTCGCTGCGGCTGAGAAGGAGCTTGCGGAGCTGAAGGCCGGAAGCGCTGCGGCGGCGCTGAATCCGCTGCGGAGAACGATGCCGGCGGCAACAAGCGAGATGCTGGCGAAACACGGAATCGGCGACGGGCCGGTGGATGTGCGCACGCTGGATGCGGCTCTCTCCGGACTGAGCCTGGAGCAGCGCATCGCAGTAAAGAGCCAGCTTCTGCGTGCAGGCGCGATTGCTTAACAACAGTATCTAGCTACCAGTTGCTAGAGATGCCCCATGGAGGGGGCCAGGAACTTATGAACGCATCGTTTGCAGATATTCACGCGGCAGCTGACTTCATCGGGCCGGGCGCTATGGAAGTGCCGCTGTATCAGACGGAGATCTTCGACATCTGCCGTCGTTCGAGCCCGTTTGGCCAGCGCATCAAGCAGGTGCCGGCAACAGGCCATCCTTCGCGATTCTTCGAGGAGACGGCGCTGCCTGCTCCGGGCACGGCAGGCTTCGTGAATCCGCGCAGCATTGTGCCGACGGTGGTAAGCCCGACGCGCGTGGAGCGCAGCGTGCCGTTGAAGGCGATCGTGTCGCAGATCAACTACAACCTGTTCGACGTGGAACTTGGCAATCAGCAGCAGCAGTTTGCCTATCTGCAGGCCAAGGACCTGGTGGACACGGTGAGCGGTGTGATGCTGGCCCACGATGTGGGTCTGTGGAACGGCAATGACACCAGCCTGAGCTCGCCGACGACTACGCAGTACATGGGCGCGATTGCACAGATTGCAGCCGGCGGACAGACTACGACGATCGGCACTTCTGCTTCGATCGTGGATGGTCTGAAGTCCGCGGTGGCCCAGATGGTGGCGAACAATGGCTACCAGGTGCGCCCGACTGCAATCTACGCAAACCCGGTGCTGCTGGATCTGATCGATCGCGAGATGAAGAGCGAGTTCAATGTGGTGTTGAACTCCGACACGATCACCGGCGGTCTGCGCGTGAAGATGCTCTCGACACAGGC
>DATMUN010000179.1:0-3816 GCA_035563895.1 Occallatibacter sp.
GGCCGCCGTAGTTGGAGCTCCACGCGGTGTTGAAGAAGGGAGTGGGGTTGATGCCGACGACCCAGCGGTGGCCGTCGGCGGAGACGTCGGAGTCGACGTAGAAGTTGTCGCTCATGGCGAAGCGCGCGGCGAGGGCGTGGAGGTTGGGCGTGACCTTGAGGTGATTGACGCTCTTGTCCTCGGCGGCCCAACCGTCGAGACCGTAGCGGGCGAGCGAGGCGTCGCCGTTGGTTCCGGCTACGTCGCCGAGAACTTCGTCGTAGGTGCGGTTCTCGCGGATGACGAGGAAGCAGTGCTTGAGGCGGGGGAGAGGCAGGCGGTTGATGAGCAGGGCGCTGTTGGAGGCGACGACGGTGCTGGTGAGCTGGGCGGGCGCGGGCAGATCGGCGAGGCGGATGGCGCTGATGCTGCCGTACTCGAGCGAGCCGACGTAGGTGGGCGTTTTGGGGTCGTGCGCGGTGCCTGCGTTGGGACCGCTGCCTTTGCCCTTGGTGTTGACCACGTAGAGCGTCTGGCCGTCGGGTGAGAAGGCGAGGGCGGACGGGTTCCAACCAACGGGGATGTGGGCGACGACCTGGAGGGTTGCGGCGTCGATGATGCCGACGGCATCTATGCCGGATTCGGCGACGTAGACGCGGCCCTCGTGGATGGCGAGGCCGCTGGGCATGACGCCGCGAAGAGGATGGCCGAAGGCGTCCTGAAAGTGCGGGCCAGAGAAGGGCGTGAGTGCTACCTGACCGAGAAGCTTGCTGCCGTCGGGGCTGACTTTGGCGATGGCGTCCTCGTGCGAGAGCGAGACGTAGACGGCGTCCGTGCTGGCGGCGATGCCGGTGGGTGCGGCTCCGCCGATGGTCTGGCCGCGGGTCTCGGTGATGCGGGTGCCGAGGCGGAGCTTGGCCGCGATGGCGGGATGCGCGGGGTCGTGGATGTCGTAGGTCCAAAGCGAACTGCCGCGCAGGGAGTTCTCGTCGCCGAGGCCAGGGGCCTTGCGGCCTTCAACGACTGTGCCCTCGCGTGCGGCCCTAGATGGATAGCCGAAGGGTGGGAAGCGCAGGCCGGTTTCGAGCGGGTGGTCGGCACTGGCGCCGGGGATGGTGGTGTATTCGAAGAGGCCGGTGTTGGTGACGTAGAGACGGGACTCGTCGGGCGAGAGCGCGAGGCCGAAGGGGTAAGCGCCGGTGGGGATGGAGGCGACGCGCTTCATGGTATGGGCGTCGATAACCACGATGCGCCAGTTGCCCTGATCGAGTGCGTAGAGGGTGCTGCCGTCGCGGGTGAGGACAAGGTTGGCGGAGAAGCTCTCCTTGTACTCGACGCCGCCGAGCGTGCCGTCGAGGGGGACGACGCCGGCGCGGGTCCAGTCTGCGGTGTGGTAAGAGCGGATCTTGCCGGAGTCGCCGGTGGCCAGATAAAGCAGGGCTCCGTCGGGCGAGTAGGCCAGGCCAGCGTGGGTCTCGATCTCGGGATCGTTGTCTTCGCCGCCGGGCAGGCGGGTAACGTGGGGCGCGGGGGAAGCCGGAGCGTCAATCACGTTGAGGGCGAAGGGGAAGCCGATGGAGGGGGCGGCGATCTGCGCGCCGTCTGGCCGCAGCGCCAGCGCAAACGGATAGGGTGCCACAGCGATCCAGTTGCCAGCGGGGTGGATCTGTCGGCCGTTGGGGAGCACGGCGGTGACACCGGTCTGGGCCGGGGCGGGGAAGACAGACAAGGCTACGAGCAGGGGCAGCAGGCGCGGTCTGATCATTCCAATCAGTATGCATGGGAATCGTGAAAGGAGCGTGACCACGCGGTTGCCCGCTACACTCAGAGAGTGACCGAGATGATCGACTTTATCCGCCGACTCCCCAAGGCTGAACTGCACCTGCACCTGGAAGGCACGGTGCGGCCTTCCACGCTGGTGGAACTGAGCGAACGCCACGACGACGCGCCCATGACGCTGGCCGAGGCAGAGGCGTTGTATCACTTCGTCGACTTTTCGGGCTTCATGGATGCCTTCAAGGCGGTGACCAACCGGCTGGTGGGGCCGGAGGACTACGAGCTGATCGCGTGGCGCATGCTGGAGTCGCTGACGGCGCAGGGTGTGGTGCATGCCGAGGTGTTCATCTCGGTGGGCGTCATCTACCACTGGCGCAATCACGATCCAGCGAGCTTTGAGCCGATCTTTGCAGGGCTGGAGCGGGCGCGCGAACGCGGCGAACGCGAGCTGGGCATCTCGCTCTACTGGATCTTCGACGCGGTGCGGCACTTCAGCCTGCCGGAAGCGGAGGTGGTGTTTCGCAAAGCTGCGGAGCTGCGACCGGCGCATCCGGCGATTATCGGAATCGGGCTGGGCGGCGACGAGCGGCGGACCGGATCGGAGCCGTTTCGTGCCATCTATGCTGAGGCGCGTGCGGCCGGGCTGCGGCTGACCAATCATGCAGGCGAGACGACAGGGCCGGAGGGGATTCGCGAGGCTCTGGGAATCGGCTCGGAGCGGCTGGGACATGCACTGTCGGCCATCAAGGATGCTGCGCTGATGGAAGAGCTGAAGGAGCGGGGGATTCCGCTGGAGCTGAATCCTACGTCGAATGTGCGCACGGGTGTTTGTTCGTCGTTTGCCGCGCATCCGCTGCGGGCTTATTTTGATGCGGGGCTGCTGGTGAGTCTGAACTCGGACGATCCGGCGTTCTTCGGGTCGAACCTGGAGAGCGAGTACCTGCTGGCACACACGGAGCAGGGCTTTACGCAGGAGGAGCTGCGGACTCTGGCGGCGTACTCGATCCGGTCGAGCTTTCTGCCGGAGGCGGCGAAGGCGACATGGCTGGAGCGGATTGCGGGAGTCGCATAAAGGCCGTATCCCCTTTAGATTTGCGTAGCATCCGCTGGGCCATAGATAGTTACCATTCGATGAAAGTTTAGGCGGGTCATAATTTGATATTGGATACAATTTAGAGAGTCAGCGGTGTCTTTACGCCGCGTAGAAAAGGATTCACAAGCACATGGCGTCTGTTTTAACCGCTCCCTCTGGCGAGACCCCGGAGCTCGCCGCCCAATCGGCAACTGCAGTCCACACAGCGGCGGCCCGCGAAGAGATTCGCATGGGCAAGGCGGCGACGGTGGGCGAGGGCTTTAACTGGCTCACGCTGACGACGGTGGTGCTGTTCCACGTGGGCGCGCTGGCCGCGTTTTTCTTCTTCACTTGGCAGCGGCTGGCGGTGATGGCCGTGCTGTATGTGCTGGCGATCAACGTGGGCATTGGCATGTGCTACCACCGGCTGCTGACGCATCGGGGTTACCAGACGCCGAAGTGGGTGGAGTACATCATGACGATCTGCGCGACGCTTTCGCTGGAGGGCGGGCCGATCTTCTGGGTGTCGACACACCGGGTGCACCATCAGCTGAGCGACCACAAGGGCGATCCGCATACGCCGCGCGAGGGCGCGTGGTGGGCGCATATTGGCTGGATCATGTTCGGGCAGGCGTTGCATGCGCAGACGCAGGCGTTGTCACGCTACGTGCCAGACCTGAGCCGCGACAAGTTCCATGTGTGGCTGAGCAAGTATCACTGGCTTCCGATTGTGGTGAGCGGGCTGGGCCTGCTGGGCGGCGGCTGGTACTTTGGCGGCTGGCGCGAGGGCGTGGGCATGGTGCTGTGGGGACTGGTGCTGCGCGTGACGCTCGGTCTGCACGCGACGTGGCTGGTGAACTCGGCCACGCACCTGTGGGGCTCGCGGCGGTTTGAGACGCGCGACGACTCGCGCAACAACTGGTGGGTGGCGCTGCTGACGGGCGGCGAGGGCTGGCACAATAACCACCATGCGCACCCGGTGAGCGCTC
>DATMUN010000180.1:0-2229 GCA_035563895.1 Occallatibacter sp.
TTTTGGACGTGATGGCACCGTCACAGCTTAACCCATGGGCGGTCGGCGTTCTTCGGCGTTGTGATTGGGCAACCCGTGTACGGAGCTTGCTGCGCTGCATGAGTCTGGACGTGTGCAGGTTTCTCGGACGCCTGCATGACGAACCCCTCCACAATCTCGAGCAGCAGGCGTCGGAGAAGCGCCAAGGCAGGAAGTCGCGGGCTGGGGAGCGCAGGTGTTTCAGCGAACGCTATGGGGATTGAGGCGGGACGCTGCGGATTAGGAGCGTTGATGGGACTGCGCGGATGAGGCGACAAGAGCTGGTGGGGGCGTGATTTTGGCCCTGTGACGTTTGCGGGCGACAGTTAGCGGATGAGATTGATCGGTTGCGCAGGGGCGAAAGGCGCGATTTGGCGTAGTCGGCGCGAGCTGTAGCGATGCCAACAGAGCGCCAGCGAAACGGATGGGTGATCGTGTTGTCTAGCGCAGGCCGCGTGCTCATGACGTATCGATCCTGATGAGGGAGGCCGCGGATGGTGGCGTATAGTTGGGCGAGCAACCGCGTGCGAAGACCTCGATGACGATCATGCGGCCACCGCAGCGTGGGCAGGGGCATGGCAGTATGCGTGGCTGGTCTGGCGTGGCGACCTTGTCATCGTCGGGCTCGGTTGCGAGCGAGGGAACGCTAAGCAGCTCTCGCGCTCGGGCAATGTTGGCGGTGCGATTGGCGTTGGCGAACAGCCCATAGTGGCGGATTCGATGGAAGCCCTTCGGCAGCACGTGGATGAGGAACCGGCGGATGAACTCGTGCGGCATGAGCGTCATGGTCTTCCAGCGGTCGGGACCGTCGATGCGATAGTCCTTCCAGCGGAACGACACGCCGTCATCATCAGCAGATACGAGCCGGCGGTTTGAGATGGCGACGCGATGCGTGTAGCGTGACAGATAACGCAGCACCTGCTCCGGACCTGCAAACGGGTCCTTGCAGTAGACCACCCACTTGATGCGCCGCAATGGCACGAGGAACCTCTTGAAGGCGGCCTTGTGAGCGAGCGGGGCGAGCGTGTTGAAGAACTGCAAGCGGGCACTGGCGTGGGCGTCGGCGAGCGCGGCCAAGAACTTGCCCCTGAAGAGGCGCGCGAGCAATTTGACGTGCACGAGGAAGTTGGAACGGGACGAGATCCAACGCGCGGCATCGTCGGAGAGACCGCCACCCGGCACGATCATATGCACGTGCGGATGATGCGTCATCGCCGAGCCCCAGGTGTGCAGCACGGCGGTGATGCCGATCTTTGCGCCGAGGCGCTTAGGATCGGCTGCGATTTCGAGCGTCGTATCGGCGGCTGCCTTCATCAGTAGATCGTAGATCACGCGCTTGTTCTGATAGGCGACCTCGCGCAGCCGGCTGGGGAGCGTGTAGACCACGTGGAAGTAGCTGACGGGAAGCAGCTCGGCTTCCCGCTCAGCCAGCCATTTGCGTGCTGCGGCACCTTGGCACTTCGGGCAATGTCGGTTGCGACAGCTATTGAAGGAGATAACCGTGTGACGGCATTCGCCGTTATCACAGCGTGCAACATGGCCGCCGAGCGCCGCAGTCCTGCAGCGCTCGATCGCCGACATCACCTTCAATTGGCCAAGGCTCACGTGGCCTCGGTTAGCGTCGCGCCAAGCGGCACCGTGGTCGCGGAAGATATCCGCGACCTCCAACGCTGGACGGGGCATGCTAGCAGGGCGCTATCCCGCCGGCTCGGGCTTGACCTTCCTCTTGCTTGACTTACGCGTTCCGGACAGTCGGTCGAGCGGGCTCTGGACGCTGGTGATTTGGCCAGTGGCGACCCTCGCATAGCGGGCCGTCGTCTCAAGCTTCGCATGCCCGAGCAGCGCCTGGATGAGACGGATATCGACGCCGCGGTCGAACAGATGGGTGGCAAAACTATGCCGAAGCGCGTGCAGATTTACCACCTTCTTGATGCCGGCCGCCTGCGTCGTCTGGTGGAACAGCCGGTTGACCTGACGTGTCGTTAGATGTTGGCCTACCCGACGGCCGGGGAACAGCCAGCGCTCCTGCGGATCGATGCCCGCATCCCAACGGGTCGGGCGCACCTTCCACCACTGCCGCAGCAGATCGAGCGCCTCCGGCGAGAGCATGACTTGTCGGTCTTTGCGACCCTTCGACTGCTCGACCCGGATGATGTCTTGCGCGGTGTCGATGTGCTTGACCTTGAGGCGGACGACCTCGCCGACGCGCAG
>DATMUN010000181.1:0-4331 GCA_035563895.1 Occallatibacter sp.
CTGTCGCGCCCTTCCGCGTGCCCTGCTTTTCGAGCCGCTCTACAATCGGAATCAGAAAGCTCAGTGTCTTGCCCGTACCAGTCTGCGCCGTCGCGAGCACGTCACGGCCTTCCAGCGCCGGAGGAATCGCGCCAGCCTGCACCGGAGTTGGGGTTACAAATTTGTTGGCATCGAGCCGCGCGTGGAGCGCAGCACATAGGGGAAACTGCGAAAACTGCATAGTCAAACGAATCTACTTTCTTCAACGGCCACCGGAGTTCTCGTTCCCGTGAGAACCTGCGTCGGGGCCTGGTCCGGCAAACCGGGGCACACATCCAGTGCGCACCCGCCTGCCAATCATATGTACGCAAGAGAGAACCGAAATCGTCCTTCGTGGACTGGCGCGCTGCATTCCATCTGGAACGCCTGCCCGCCCGGAGCTACCTACGCTGTCATCAAACCGCCGCCCGGCACTCCGCCGGCACGGCACCACGCTCCACACATCGCAGGCACACGGCCGCAACGGGAGACTACTGTGGTTACGCTGTAGGGGCTTGGGGAAACTCTGTGCAACGCTGGCCCGCCGCCGTCACACCGGCGCAGGCCGCTGCTCACAACCAAATCACTGAGCGCAATTTCATTCTAGCACGAATGAATTTATTCCCTGCTTCACACAATCTGCTCTAAGTTGAAGGCTGAAGCCGTTTTGGCACACAGAGGAGGTCACATTGAGCGCTGATAGAAAGTTCACTTCCTTCGGCCCGCCCGTGCCGGAGCTGCCCGTCACCGACGTCGTTCGCGCCCAACAGCACTATAGAGATACGCTCGGCTTCGAGATTCGCTGGCTCGAGCCCGACGGCGGAATCGGAGCCGTCACGCGCGACAACACCACTATCTTCTTCCGCAGAAGAACCGCGCCTTTCGAGCCCGCCATTCACTGGCTGTTTGCCGAAGATATCGACGCGACCTACCAGGAGCTGCAATCGCTCGGCGCAAATATCGCGGAACCCCTAGAACTCAAACCCTGGGGAATACGGCAATTCACGGTCAAAGATGTGGACGGAAATATCTTCTATATCCATCACGGCTGAGTGAGCGTTTCAGCCGCGCTCCTCAAGCCGGTCCAGCTCTTCTTCCACAATTTTGTCCAGCTCCGCATCTGTCGCCGGCATCTCCACCACCGCAGCCCTATGCCCCAGCCGCGCATCCGGCAATCCCATGCGGCGCTTCACCTGCAGCAGCTCCTCGATCTTCGCTTCCGGAATCTGCTTCAGCGGCTTCCCGATCTGCTGCGCAACACTCAGCGTCTTGCAGTAGGTGTCCACAATCTCCACCAGCCATTCGGCATGCGTCGCCGTATCCGCCCAGCAAACAATCCCGTGATTCTCCAGCAGAATCGTGTTGTGGTCCTCCACAAACGGAATCACCGTCTCCGCAAAACACTGCGTCCCAGGCGTCTCATACGGTGCCACGGCCACCGGCCCCACCATCAGCTCAAACTCCGTCACATAGCCATTCGGCGGAGCCTCGCCCACCACCGCCCACGCCGTCGCATGCGGCGGATGGCAGTGCACCACGGCCCGCGCCCGCGGATTTGCCTTATAGATCTCCAGGTGCAGCAGCAGCTCGCTCGTTCGTGGCCTGTCGCCTACCAGAATCGTGCCCTCCAGATCCGCCAGGCACAAGTCCTCCGGCTGCATATCCCGCTTCGAAATCATGGTCGGCGTGCACAGCAAATACCGCGGTCCTACGCGCACGCTGATGTTGCCCCCATTGCCGTCCACGTAGCCGCGCTCCCACAGCTTGCGGCCAACCTCCAGAATCTCCGACCGCGCACAGCAGGCCTCCGCCGACCGCGCCGTATCCTGTGCGGACAACTCCTGTGCGTCCCTCATCTGCTCTGCCATCGGGATGGTCTGCTGCGTCATGGCGCGGGCTCCTCGGGGGTATAGGTCGGGCGACGTGCTGTCTCCAGCATCCCACACGACACATATAGGCCAAAATCAAACTTCGTGCAGGTGACCGCAGTCACGTTCCCGTAAGCCGTTACTTCCAAAACCGGAACGCCCCTTAGTCCGCCTTCACCAACTGCCGCTGCAGCGCCTCCAGCGTCTGCCCCTTCGTCTCCGGATAGAAGAACAGCACCGTCAGAAACTGTACCGCAGTCATGATCGAGAACAGCACAAACGGCGACGCCGTGCTCATCCGGTTCACAACCACCGGGAACGATTCGGCAATCACCGCATTCATAAACCAGTGGCTCGCCGAGCCCACTCCCTGCCCCTTCGACCGCACCGAGGTCGGGAACACCTCGCCGATATACACCCAGATCACCGCGCCCTGCGACAGCGCAAAGAACGCGATGTACGTCATCAGAATCCACACCAGCGACGACTGGTGCGTATGCGTAGCAAAGATCCACGCCACACCGGCCAGGCATGCCGCCGTTCCCGCCGCGCCAATCAGCAGCAGCGTCTTGCGCCCCAGCTTGTCGATCACGCTCATGCCCACCATCGTGAACAGCAGGTTCGTCGCGCCAATCGCGATCGCTTTCTGGTCGCCCG
Source organism: Occallatibacter sp. (assembly GCA_035563895.1). Taxonomy (GTDB): domain Bacteria; phylum Acidobacteriota; class Terriglobia; order Terriglobales; family Acidobacteriaceae; genus Telmatobacter. The sequence goes on from DATMUN010000181.1 coordinate 2,544, forward strand.
ACAAAGTGCTGAAGCCTGCCGCCGCAAAGATGTCGTTGATGTAGTACAGAATCGCGTTGATGCCTGCCAGCTGATTAAATGCGCCAATCGTAATCGCCAGAAACAGTGGATAGCGGTACTTCCATTGGAAGACGCGCTCGTGCGCCGATGCATGCTCCTGTTTCAGTGCTTCGCGGATATCCGCCAGCTCCGCCTCCGGGTCCGGGTCGCCCATCAGCTTCAGCACCTCCAGCGCCTCGTCGATGCGGTCGCGTGAGGCCGACCAGCGCGGGCTCCGCGGAATGCCGAACAGCAGGATCAGGAACGCCACCGCCGGCACTGCCGCCACGCCCACCTGCCAGCGCCACTCCGCCCCGCCCAGGTGCAGCGTGCGGATCACGTAGTTCGACATGTAAGCCAGCATGATGCCGAACACCACGTTGAACTGAAACAGCGCCACAAACCGTCCACGCCACTTCGCCGGCGAAAGCTCCGCGATATACACCGGCCCCAGCACCGACGACGCACCAATGCCCAGGCCGCCGATCAGGCGGAACACCAGGAACACCGGCCAGTTCCACGCGAACGCACAACCCACCGCAGACAACACGTACAGCACCGCCGTCACGCGCAGCGTCTCGCGGCTCCCCATTCGCTGCCCGATCTGCCCCGCGCCCAGCGCACCAATCACCGTGCCCACCAGCCCGATGGCCACCGTGAATCCCTTGTTGCCCGGGCTCAGGTTGTAGAGGTTCGTCAGCGCATCGATCGCGCCCGCGATCACTACCGTGTCGAAGCCAAACAGCAGGCCGCCCAGCGCGCCCGTCAGCGTCGCTTTCATCAGGTTGAAGTTCAGTCGCATCGGAGCTGTGTCCTCGGAATCGCAATCATCCTACAGACACACCCCGCATGCGGTAAACCACCGATCAAGACTGGAGTGGAATCGTTACCAACACGCAGCGGCATTGCCGGCCCGTCCAAAGCGCGCCAAGCGCCAACCGGCTACGCCGGCGTCACCATCAGCAACCGGCAAAGCTCCTTGCCGCCCGCGCTCCAGGCCATCGGCGCCTGACTGTCGATGTACACGCAGTCGCCCATCTCCAGCGTCTCCGTCATGCCGCCGGAGTCCATCCGTAGCTTCCCCTCGATCACATAAGCGAACCCACACACCGCGCCCGACTCGCTCGGCATGAACGCCGCGCCATCCGGAACCAGATCGACCGTCTCCGCGCGCAGCCCGCCGCCATCCGGCGCAGCGTGAAGCGGAGTCCGTTTCACCGCTTCGACGTTCTTCGCCTTGCCCGTCAGTTGCGCCCGCCGCGTAATCGACATGCTGTGCCGCTTCGGTTCGCTGAAGAAGTAGCTCAGTCCCACGCCATACACCCGGCAGATCGTCGTCAGCGTAGGCAGTGTGGGAATCATCCGGTCCGTCTCCAGCTTCGACAAAAGGGCCGTCGAGAGATCCGTCTCCTGCGCCAGCCGCGACAGCGTCATCCGCTTCCGCGTGCGCAGTGCGCGCAACTTCATACCAATGCAGTAAGGCTCAAGAGACCAGCGTGCATACGATTGTTGGTTCGACATACCCCGTAGTCTCGCCGCTCCTGTCTCTCAAATCTTGGAAGAAAACCTGAAGTTTTCCCGCCGCATCTCAAATCTGGTACAACCAGCCGTCGAATCTTGGGTTTATACTCTCCAGAATCGCAGTCCCGGTTCACCTTTCACGCCGGTCAGCCCCTCATCTTCCCCCGGAAAGGACGCCTCCCCATGCTTCAGTCCGTCATCGCCCGCCTTGCAGTTTTACTTTGCGCC
>DATMUN010000182.1:0-3514 GCA_035563895.1 Occallatibacter sp.
CTTCTCCGCAAAAGCTGCAATGGGCGGCGCGTTGCGGCACTGGAAGCCTACATCGACGCTCTGGTTAGGCTTCACGCGCTTGGATATCTTCAACGCCTCGCGCGCCTGCGCCACGTCGATGCCCACAGGCTTCTCGCAGTAGACGTGCTTGCCCGAGTCGACGGCCAGCGCCAGATGCTCCACATGAAAGAACGGCGGCGTCGAAATCTGGATCAGGTCTACCTGCGACGAGGACGCCAGCTTGGCAGCCGCGTGCGGGCCGCTGAACAGCTGCGTCGCATCTACGGGCGCGTGGCCCAGCTTGGTGTTCAGTTCGTCGTAGTGCTGCTTCCCTTTCGCCAGCCGATCCGGAAAGAGATCGGCCAGCGCAACGATCTGCGCCGCGGTATTGGAAACAAATGAGTCGGCCACAGACGTGCCGCGATTGCCGCAGCCCAGCAGTCCAAGCCGCACCTTGGAGTTGGCATCATAGCCAAACGCCGTCTTCGAGTTCACCAGAAGCATGCCGGAAACCACCCCCGAACTTACCTGAATAAAATCCCTGCGATTCATTCCGTGTCACTTCCTTATAAGGTGTGTGCTGCGCTCGACTGCCCTGCCCGCTGCTGCGATCAGGCAAGAACCTCGCGGAGAATGTTCTCGAGGTAGGCCTTCTCGTTGCGTACATCCTCAATCTGCTGCGGACCAGAGGTCTCGCGCTCAATGGTGATCGCGCCTGTGTAGCCCACCTTGTGCAGCTTGGTGAATACGGTCTTGAAGTCCACCAGCCCCTTGCCGATCAGCACCTCTTCGCCAAGCTCGCTTGGGTTGGTGGGCCAACGGCCATCCTTCGCGTGCACGCTGCGCACATGCGGTCCAAGGATATCGACGGCATCCATCGGGTTCGCTTTGCCATAAAGAATGAGATTGGCCGTGTCCAACCCGACGCCCAGATTCGGCATGTTCACGTCGCGAATCGCGCGCGACATGGTCGTCGGCGTCTCTTGCCCTGTCTCCATAAGGAAGTGCTGCCCATTCGCCTGGCAGTGCTGCGCCACGGTGCGGATCGCTTCCACCGTCTGCGGATAGAGCGCGTCCGCGGGGTCTTCCGGAATGAATCCGCAATGCGACTGTACCTGCGGAATTCCCAGCATCTTCGCAAAGTCCGAAGCCTGCTTCAGCGCGTCGATGCGGGCCGCGCGCGTCTTTGGCGGAACCAGGCCGATCGTCGAGGGCCCTTCGAGGAAGTTCCAAACCAGCGGCTTAGGCCCTACGACCTCCACGGTCGTCGCCGTCAGCTCGTACTTCTCCAGCAGGCCCTTGAACTGATCCGCCAGCTCCTTCGTGAAGTGGTTGAGGTAGCCATCGAGCGAAAGGAAGCAGTTGGAGAAGCCCATGTCATGTACGCGGCGAAAGACCGTCTCCGGTCCATCAAATGGGGTAACAAGAAGGCCAACTTGCATGGGCGACGGTGCATGCTTGGGTTCAGTCGCCAGTGCAGCGGCCGGCCTCAGCCCGCACTCCACCACGGCTGCTGAGGTAAGGGCAAGAAACGTACGACGATCCATCTGCTTCTCCTCTTTCGCAAATCCTTTTTGGAGCACAATCGGTTGTCCAGAGCCAACGCCTCTAACTCTAAGGCGTGCCGTAAGGTTACACAAGATGGGCCCACTCACGCGCGCACCACCCGGCAGCCCGTTACAATAAGCCCATCACCCTGCCACCGCGAGCCCGGATGGCGAAACTGGCAGACGCAGCGGACTTAAAATCCGCAGGCCGCAAGGCCGTGGGGGTTCAAGTCCCCCTCCGGGCACCAATCAAATCAAAATCCAGTTGATCGATGGTTTGCCGGGCGCCGGAATCCCCACTCAGCACCCGCCGCTGGCGTCCGTCACAATGCGGACCACCTATGTGACAGGAATCACACATGATGCTCGCATGCATTGAACTCCGACTAAATTTGTCGTATTTTGGTTCTAGCGAAGTATCTTGAACTTCGATTTCATCTTTGTAGGACTGGGGCTCTGCCACTGACTTTTGGCGAAGCACATGGCAGAGACCCCAGAATCGACAACCGACCGGCTGGCGATGTGCCTCTCAGCATAGGCGCTTTCGCTCGCCCATGCAAGAGAGGATGGCGCAATGTTGCAGAGGCAACCCTTTGCTTTGGCGCAGGTTAGCTGGATTTTCCATTTCTGCTTCCTGCTCGTATTTCTATTCACTTCCCCACAGGCATGGACTCAGGGCCGCACCGACGCGACCGCCTCCTCGTCTGCTCCCTCTAGCTCGCTCACAGACGAGACTTCCGATGGGATCGACGGAGCCAGGATCAGCGTCCCCCAGTGCCAGTTCACCGGTGAAACCGCGGTCGAATGGCACGCCACAGTGACCGACGCAAGCGGTGCCGCCATCCGGGGCGCGCATATCCGCCTCCAGTGCGGCGCAGAAACCGCTGCCGCCGAAACTGGCCCCGAGGGGCAGTCCGTGTTCCACGTCCGGCCCGGCACCTGGCGAGTCACCGCAGAAGCTACCGGCTTTGCCGCTGATGAGCGCATGGTCACAGTCGCATCCGGAAGCGAAGGCCTGACCCTCTCGCTTCGCGTGGCCTCGGCCGTCAACACCGTCCGCGTCGACGCCGATGCAAAGTACGCAGTCAACACCACTGAGTCGGGGATGAAGACAGAATTGCCGCTGATGGAGACGCCGCAAGCCATCACCGTCGTTGACCGCGAACTGCTGGACTCGCAGAACGCCGTGAAGCTCGATGACGCACTCAAGAACGCAGCTGGCGTCATTGCCGGCGGCTACTACGACGGCTGGGACTACTACCGCATCCGCGGTTTCGATGCATCGTTCAACACCTACATCGACGGTCTGCGCGGCGGCAACGGCATGGCCGAAGAAACCTGGGGCCTCGAATCCGTCGAGGTGCTCAAAGGACCGTCCTCGGCGCTTTACGGCCAGAGCGTGCTCGGCGGACTGGTGAACATCGTCACGCGCAAGCCTGTCCCGCTCGACTTCGCACATCTGCAGTTGACTGCCGGCTCTTACAACTTCCTCGACCCTGCCATCGACATCGGCGGCTCGCTGAAAGGCTCGCACACACTCTACGGCCGCCTTGCTGCGCTCTACCACACTGCGAACATGTTTGTGGATTACACATACCGCCATCGCTACTACTTCGCGCCGAGCGTGACCTGGCGTCCTTCGCCCGCAACCACGCTCACACTCATCGGCCGCATCCAGCGCGACAATGGCCGCCAGCCCATGCCTCTGCCCGCGGTTGGAACGGTGCTCCCCAACGTCAATGGGAAGATTGCGATCAGCCGTTACATTGGCGAGCTCGAGGCCAACGCCAACAAGATGTCACAGGCCAACCAGCAGTTTGGCTATCAATTTGTTCATGGCTTCGGCGAGCACCTTTCTCTGCATCAGAATGCGCGATTCGCGTGGTATCAGCAGGACTGGAACCGGATCTACTATCCGGCATACCTCGGCTCAGATGAGCGCACGCTCTATCGCTATCCGCTCAACT
>DATMUN010000183.1:0-9846 GCA_035563895.1 Occallatibacter sp.
GGCGGCAAGGGCGATTTTCAAGCCAACGGACAGCGCGCTGAGGAGAACAACTTCATCCTTGACGGCGTGGACAACAACGCCAACGTTGTGGACTTCTACAACGGCGCTTCGTTCGTGGTCAATCCTCCGCCAGACGCACTCGCTGAGTTCAAGGTGCAGACCAGCAGCTACTCAGCAGAATTCGGCCACTCGGCCGGTGCGGTCGTGAATGCCAGCATCAAGTCGGGAACTAACAACCTCCATGGAAGCCTATGGGAGTATGTTCGCAACACGGCGTTTGACATTCACAACTGGTATGACAATGCAGGGTCGCAGGTGGCGCCTTATCACCAGAACCAGTTCGGCGCTACACTTGGCGGGCCGTTCTTTAAGAACAAGCTCTTCTTCTTTGGCGACCTTCAGGCTACCCGTATTGCGTATGGAGAGGCGAGCTACTACAGTGTTCCGTCTGCACTGGAACGTGTGGGAGATTTCTCCGAACTTCTCAATACGAACCTCACCAGCGACGGTGCGGCGCATCAGATCTACTACCAAACCACTTCGGCTACACCAGTGGCGTTTTCAAACAACTGCCTAGTCACCAGTTCGAGCTGTACGAGCAGTGCGGGCAACGTTCCTTACAGCGCAACAGCGCTGCAAGTCCTGAACTACTATCCGACGCCAAACGCGAACAGCGGCAAGCTGTTCAACAACTACTATGCGCAGCGCCCGGTCAAGGACAACACCTTCCAGTGGGATGCCCGCATGGATTACACGATCGGCGCCAAGGACTCGGCCTACAGCCGCTATAGCTACTCGAACGAAGTCGGTTCGAATGCTCCCCCGCTGGGCAGCATTCTTGACGGTGGCGGTTTTGGTGATGACGGCAAGCAGAAGAACTACGGTGCAAACTTCATGGCGTCAGAGACACACGTATTCACGCAGACTCTGACGAATGAAGTCCGCTTCGCATTCAACTACCTGCATACGGGCTTCCAGCACCCCAACGCATCCAACGAAGGATTTGCGGCCTCTGTCGGATTCGGCGGCATTCCCACGGGAACGCTCAATGGCGGTCTGCCTGCGGTATCCCTTACCGGACTCAGTAGCTTCGGTAGCCCGACCTGGTCAACAACAGACGAACATGAGAACGTCTATCAGATCATCGACAACGTCACCAAGATCCTCGGCAACCACGCGCTCAAGGCGGGCGTTAGTTTCCAGAACATCCGCTTCTCCACGTTGCAGCCGCAACAGTCACGCGGCAGTTACAACTACACCGGTGCGAGTACCGCAAACCTGAACAGTGGGGGCTCTACAATTGCCAATACCGGTTCGGGCATCGCTGATTTTCTGTTTGACCTTCAGAACAACGGTGGCCTCTCTAACCAGGTGACCAACGGCGATCAACGTTCGGATAACGCTGTGTACTTCCAGGACGATTGGCGGCTGAGCCCGAAACTGACCGTAAATCTTGGACTGCGCTGGGAGTACTTCCAGCCGTATCAAGACGTAGGCGGCTATCAGGCTTCGTTCAATCCCATACCCGGCACTCTCAAGTTTGATGCGACCACGGGTACGGGAAGCGGAACCGGCCAGTACCTGATTCCAAGCGAGACCTGGAGCTATGCCAAAGGCATCATGACCACGGCCTTCGATTCCTCGAAGCCGAATCAGACCTATTGGAACGTGCTGACCGGCGACGGAATCACTCCGAAAGAAACATCGGATCCTCACCTGCTCGTGGCGCAGAAGACCAACTTTGCACCGCGCATCGGTATTGCTTATTCTCCTGACACAAAGACCGCAATCCGTACTGGATTCGGTATCTTCTACGGCGGTTTGGAGAGCCTTGGCTACTGGCCGAACCTGGGCGAGAACTATCCGTTCCAGTTCACCGGCAGCTTCCCGAACACGGGGTGCAATGCTAACTACTGCACCACCGACGGCATCACCATTGCCAATGGCTTCACAACGATTCTGGCCAATGGTTTTGCATCGAACGTGACCAATCTGACCATGCGTGGCGCCGATCCGAAGCCGAAGACCACGTACACCATGGACTACAACCTCTCCGTGGAGCGCGGGATCACGAACGACCTCGTCGCCACGGTGAGCTATGTGGGCAACGTTTCGCGCCACCTGCAGGTCAACGTGGATGCGAACGCACCGCTAGCCCTTGCGCACAATGGCGCTGACTCGCAGCCTTTCCGTCCGTTCCCGAATTCCGGTGGCACAGCATACGTGTCGTCCGGTGCTTCAAGCGACTACAACTCGCTGCAGACGAAGATCGAAAAGCGCATGGCGCACGGCTACAACCTGCTGGCAACGTATACCTGGGCACATGCTCGCGACGATGGCAACACGCCGCTTGGCTCCTCGGGTGACAACGGACAGCAAAACTACAACCTCGTCCCGCTGAAGTACGACTACTCGCAGTCAGCATTTGATACACGCCAGCGCATTACATTCAACGCGCTGTATCAGCTGCCCTTTGGTACGGGGCGAGCCTACCTGAACCACAGCAAGGTGCTTGACTATCTTGTGGGTGGCTGGTCAGCTAACGGCACATTTACGGCGCAGACGGGTAACTACTTCACGGTTGGGACGAGTGGCATTTCGACTGCGGCCGGCTCCAGCAATACGCGTGCGATCAAGGTGCGCGATGCATACTCCACTGGCGGCACAGCAGCCGAGGGATCGGGTGCAACCTGCCCGACATCTGTTCGCAATAAGGCTCACTGGTATAACCCGTGCTCCTTTGCTAACCCACTGGATGCCAGCACTCTCACAGGTTACGTAACCGATACAGCAACCGCACTGCAATACCTGGGTGGTCGCCGTAATCAGATTGCGGGTCCTGGCTTCCATCGCATCAATGGGTCGGTGTTCAAGGAATTCACTACGTTCCGCGAGCAGAGACTTGAATTCCGCACCGACATCTTCAACCTCTTCAACACGCCAGCACTGGCAAACCCAAGCACCGCGGATGTAAGCAGCAACGGTGGCTTGATCACCGGTTCTCGTAGTTTGCAGAGGTACTCACCGGATTCGCGCTTCTTCCAGATGTCCCTTAAGTATTCCTTCTAATGCGTGAGCATTAAGAGGAGTTTGTGCATACTTGCCGGAGACCCGCATCGCGGGTCTCCGCCTTTTTTGTGGCTCGCGCTGCAACGTGCGTTCTACACTCATGGGAGTTTTACATTCCTATCGGCCGATGCTCCAAAGTCGTATGAACAAGATCCGAAATTATTATTCTTATCTCGTGTGTTTTTGGGTGGCACTGTTGGTGCCGTGCGCGCTTTCAGGGCAGAGTGCTGCCGCGTCCAGCGCTCAAGCGACAGAGCAGGAGTTTCAGGCTGCGCTGGATGCGCAGGATCACGGAGATCTGGGTAAGGCCGAGTCGATATTGGCGTCGCTTCGCAAGCGTAATCCCGGGAACTTCGCCATTGATGAGTCTCTTGGAATGCTATTGGCGAGCGCAGCGCGCTACGATGAGGCACTGCCGATTCTGAAAGCTGCTACCAAGGACGCGCCGAATTCAGACGTGGCCCATACGAATCTTGGTGCTGTTTATTATCACCTCGAACGCGCCCAGGACGCCGCAGCAGAATTCAAGGTTGCTGTGCGCATTAACCCGAAGAATCTGGCTGCTCTCAAATCGCTAGGGCAAGTGCTGCTCGAGCTTCACCAGCCAGATGGAGCTGCGGAAGCATATGCGGCTGCGCTGGCGCTCGTCCCAGGCGATACCGACGTGCAGGAAGCGTGCGCACAGGCAGACGTTGCAGCTGGAAAGCTGGATGATGCGCGAAGAGTGCTCGATGCGATACCCGGCATCGAGAAATCTGCAACAGCGCAATCGATCTTCGGAGACCTTGAAGAAAAGAGCGGAAACTTTATGGCTGCGGCAAATCACTACGGGCTCGCGGCGCAGCTTGATCCGAGTGAGGCCAATATATGGGCCGTGGGCGCGGAATTTCTGCGGCACTGGACATTCTCAGGAGCCGTGCAGGAGTTTGAGGCCGGTGCCGCACGTTTCCCAACGAGCACGCGCATGAAGCTGGGGCTGGGCGCGGCCTACTTCGGAGATGCAAAATATCCGCAGGCGATTATCGTCTTCGCTGACCTTCTGAAGGAGTCGCCCGACAACGCCTTGTATGCGGAGTTCCTCGGGATGTCTTGCAATACAGCGTTGCAGCAAAAGCAGCCGCGCTGCCTGGAGCTGGTGACTTATGCGAAGAGTCATCCGCATGATGCTCGCGTATCCACGTACGCCGCGGCATCACTGCGATTGCAGGACCCGGAGCAAGCGAATCTGGGCCTTGTGCATGACCTCTTAAATGCGGCAATCGCAGCAAATCCAAAACTTGCCGAAGCGCAGTATCAGATGGCTGTCCTCAAGCAGGATGAGAACAGTTGGCCCGACAGTATTCCTTATCTGGAACGCGCTATCGCATTGAAGCCGGATTATGCTCAGGCTCATTACCATCTTGCGCTTGCTTATTGGCGAAGCGGGTGCAAACAAGAGGCGCAGCAGCAGATGGATTTGCAGAAGAAGTATTCGCAACAGGAGCAGCAGGATCTGGATCAACGGCTGCGGCAGATTGTTACGTTTCGCATGGGTCCAAATAACTGAGGAAACGCATGGATATTGCTCGTCGCGAAGTGCTGAAAGCCGCTGCTGCATTGCTCGTTGACTTCTGGGCGGAATCGCGCGGGTTTGGGCAACGGTCCCCTGTCGGCATCGGGCGCAAAGTAGTCCTTGTGACGTGCGGGGGCATTCGCCGCGAAGACACGTTCTCTGATGAAGGCGCCGTGAACATCCCGCATCTTAGGAGCGATCTGCTGCCGGGAGCGTTGTTCTTTCCGGCGATCTGGAACCGTGGCGTGACCTCGCACTACAACACTATCTCCAGCATCTTGAGCAGCGAGTGGCAGCATCTGGATGACTGGGGAAAGTCACGCCCCGCGGCACCGACATTGTTTGAGCACCTGCGAAAACAGGCGAGACTTCGATCGGACCAGACCTGGTTCATCTCGAGCAATAAAGCTATGACGAGCCAGATCGGCGCCAGCTCAGTGCGCGAGTTTGGGCCAGAGTACGGGGCGAATGTGGTCTTTCCCAAGCAGCTTCTGATCAATGCTGTTGTCCGCGCAGCAGCCGCCGGTAACGCGGTGAGCAGCACAGAGCGCGCGAAGGTGCAGCCCGAGCTTGAGGTCATGTTGAACAGCGACAACTATGACGGTCTCGGGTGGTCCATCTCCGGCGAATCGTCATCGCTCGACGCTCCGACATTCGGCGTACTGCAGCAGGCGATTGAGAATCTCATTCGTACGAATGCTCCGGTCACTGGCGATGAATTTACGTTTCTGGTGAGCGCTGAAGTGATGCGCCGCTTTGCGCCGGATCTCCTGGTGATCACCTTCTCTGACATGGAGGTGGCGCATTTCGGTTCCTATTCACTGCACCTCGCGGGCATACGTACTGTGGACAGACTTGCGTTCGAACTCTGGAACCTGATTCAGGAACTACCGGCCTATAAGGACAAGACGACGTTTTTCGTTCTGCCGGAGTTTGGGCGTGATGTGGACGGGTCGCCGACAAACGGGTTCTTCAATCACCGCTATAGCAGCCCGTCTACGCGACTCACCTGGATGCTGTGCATGGGCGACGCAGTTCGGAAGCCAGGTGTGGTGGAGCAGCCCGTGCAGCAAACGGATATAGCTGCAACCATTGCGCAGTTGTTCGGCTTGAACCGAACGGGGATTTCGGGCAGCCCGCTTGCGGGGGTATGGCTATGAGTGCGACGCCTGCCAGTATTACCACGAGCCTTGACGCGCCGACGCGTGAAGCATACCGTCGCGCCATCCGCCGAGTGCCCACAACGATGCAACCCGGGCTCAACCAGAAGTTGAACCAGTGGGATAGTCTCTTCCCTTACGAGCGAAAACAACTCGTCGATTTTCTTCGCGGTTTAGATCGGTTCAGTACGGCGCAGTTCGATGAACTGGTGCACCCGCTGCTGGCGCTGGAAGTGAAGATGGGGGTGGAGCACTGGAACTTCTCTACGGAATCCGATACGGTCGAGAATGCTTCACTGCTGGCGCGCTCGCCATACTACGTAGATTGGCGGCATGAGGTTGACCGGATATTTGCTGCGATCGAAGATGCGGCGCGCAATTCTGAACCGAAGGCCAAGTCGCCTGGACGGGTTGTGCTATTGGTGCTTCCGCGAAGCTTGCCGATAGCAGCGATTGCTGCGAAGAAGCCATGGGGTGCGGACGGCATAGAGGTTCAGCTTGACGGCGATCCAGCTAAGTTGTGCGAGTTGGCAGTTAGTGGGGCAGACGGCTTGCCAGCGACAGTTGCCGCTCAACATGAGTCAACGGAGCAGGCGGATGCCGCCGACTGCTGGCTGATCGATGCAGAAGCTTCGCTGGGTAAGCTCTTGCCCTCTCCTCGCCCACCGGCGTCATTGCTGGAATACACGGTGCTGGCCGGATTTCGCGATCGCTTTCTTGCACGGGTCAATACCATTCCCAAGGATATTCACGGAGCTGACCAGGTGTTTGCGGAAGTACGGCGCGAAGACTGGAACGCACTGTGGCCCGCGTCGTTGGCAGGCGAGGACCGCCTGCGTAGCTTCATGGTCGATCTGTTCTTCAGCGGGAATGGAGCATTGATCTTCGCCAATGCATTCGTGGAGTGGGCGGCCTCTGAAGCGATTCGCAGGGCTCGGCCGCGAGTGATGGTGTGTCGGTTCGGAATGCGCAGCAAGCCCAAACCGTTTACGGGGATCGCGATCTTCGAAAATCAGAAAACCATCAGCATGCTGCGTGATGAGGATGATCCACAGGGGAGCGCTGTCGACGCACTTATCCTTGCACGCTACATCTGGTTGTCTGCGGCGCGCCACCCCGAAGGTGCGCAGACCGCCTTTGTTTGTGTGAGCGAGGCGAGCCGCACGGCATACGTGATTCCGCCCGAAGGGCAAAGCTTAGCGTGGACTGCTGCTGAACGCGTTACTCCTGAGGCTCTGGCCGAATGGATGCGCAATTGCCTCCTCACGTAGCCTGCACTGCTCGTACGCCGAGCACTGGCTTCGGCCCGTGAGTGCAGCTTGAGGTAGCTCGATCAACTGCGCGCCTGCCTGCGGTGAGCGATTCCTGGTTGCAGTAGAATGGCTTGATCTTCAATTGTTGAAACAATAAAGGCGCTGACTCGGCCGCTGTGGCCAGATCCGAGTCGGAGCGAGATAATTCATGGGATATCTGACTGTTGGCGCGGTGTGACATCGATTCAGATCAGGCGGTGGAGAAAGGGTTGCCGAGTTGGCGAAAGCGAAGATTAAACGGCTGTATCTGATTCCGATTTTGTCTAAAGCTCTCGACGTGCTGGAGCTGTTGGAAAAAACGAGCGGTTCCATTACGCTCGAAGAGGTCTACCAGAAGACGCGCATCTCAAAGACGAGCGTCTACCGCATCCTTAAGACTCTCGTGCATCGCGGCTACGTGGCGCAGCGGGCGAGCGGCGAGTATCGTCTGGTTTCGCGGCCCAGGCGTCTGCGCTTTGGGCTGGCGATACAGAGTGCGGAGATGCCGTTTTCTGTCGCCGTGGCAGCGAGCGTTGAGGCGGCAGCGGCGTCTGCCGGCATCGAGCTGGTTCAACTCGACAACCAATACGATCCTGAAATTGCCGTCCGAAACGCCGAAGAGTTCGTCCGCCAACACGTGGACCTTGTGCTCGAGTTTCAGGTGGAGGAGCAGGTGGCTCCGCGCATTGCGCACATATTGAAGAAGGCGGAGATTCCGCTGGTTGCCATCGACGTGCCGCATCCGAACGCGACGTATTTTGGCGTGGATAACTTCGAGGTTGGCTTTGAGGCAGGCACGCTGCTGAGCAAGCATGTACGAGCCAAGTGGAAGGGGAAGGTCGACTGGGTGGTAGGCATGGGCTTCTCCGAGGCTGGCACCTACGTGCAAAGCAGGATAGACGGCGCGTTTGAGGCCCTCAGAACTACGCTGCCGCAGATCGCTGCCGACCGGTTCGTTCGTCTGGAGGGCCGTGGAATGCGACAGGCAAGCGTGACGGCGATGACGAAGTTTTTGCGCAAACTGCCTGCCGGAGAGAAGGTTGTTGTAGCTGCGTCGACGGATTCCAGCGCACTCGGAGTTCTGGACGCAGTGCGTGCTGCTGGGCGCGAACAGGATTTTGCAATCGTTGGGCAGGACTGCATCCCCGAGGCGCTGCGCGAGATGCGAAGCGCAAAGGCCGCCATCATCGGGTCTGTTTCTCACGCGGTGGACACATATGGCCCGCGGCTCATTCAGCTGGGCGTCGCATTGCTTCGCGGGCATATCGTTCCGCCGTACAACTACGTAAAGCACTTTGCGGTGACGCCGGAGAGCGAAGCGCACGAGGCTGGTGCCAAATCTAAATAGTTAGAAGAAGACGGCTTATTGCCCTTGACGGAGCACGCAAATATCTCTATAGAAATTGATTCTCTATTGTTACAAAGCTGTGATAGAGTGCGATGTGAATCGAAGGAAGGTGTTCGTACATGAGTAGTTTTTCCTCCTCCCCGAAGCCGCTCAGGTTCCTTGAAGACCGCTGGGATGCAGCCGTGGCCGAAAAGCTTGACGAGCCTGAGTTGCTGCGTTATCGGTCGAACCTGCTCGGCTCTGATCTTCGCATCACCAACTTTGGTGGTGGCAACACCAGTTCGAAGATCAGTGAGACGGATCCGATTACCGGTGCATCCGCCGAGGTGATCTGGGTGAAGGGCAGCGGCGGCGATCTTGGCAGCATTCAGCGCAAGGGATTTGCCACACTCTATCTGGATAAGCTGCACTCGCTCGAACGTCGATATACAGGTGTGGCCGAGGAAGATGCGATGGTGGGGCTCTACCCGCTCTGCACGTTTGGACAAAATCCTGTCGCCGCATCCATCGACACTCCGCTGCACGGGTTCCTGCCCTTTCGTCACGTGGATCATCTGCATCCGGATTGGGGCATTGCATTGGCTGCCGCGGCGAACGGCAAGGAGCGGATGGAGGAGTTCAACAAAGAGTTCGGACACGCGCTCGAGTGGGTCCCGTGGCAGCGGCCCGGCTTTGAGCTTGCCATGATGTTGCGCAATGCAGTTGCGCCGCACCCGGGATGCGATGGCGTTGTGCTCGGCGGCCACGGGCTGTTCACCTGGGGCGAGACGCAGCGCGACTGCTACATCAACACCATTACGATGATCGATCATCTCGGCCAGTTTGTGCAGGAATATGCCGATCGCAAGGCTGAGGGCATTTTCGGCGGCGCGGCACAGGAGTCTCGTGCAGACCGCGCAGTATTGGCACTTGGATTGATGCCTTACATTCGCGGGCGCGTTTCGCAGCAGAAACGCATGATCGGAAGCTATTCAGAACTGGCGGATGTGTTGCGGTTTGTGAATGCTCGTGATGCAACAGAGTTTGCGCATCTGGGCACGAGTTGCCCTGACCACTTCATCCGCACAAAGATTCGTCCTCTGCTGGTTCCTGCAGAGGCGTCTGACGATCTGGCGGCGATTCGTGCGAAGTTTGACGCGGCTCTCGAGACGTATCGCAAAGAGTATGCGGAGTACTACAAAAAGAACGCGCTGCCGGAGTCGCCTGCGATGCGCGACTCAAGCCCCACGGTCGTACTGGTGCCGGGCGTCGGCATGCTCTCGTTTGGAAAGAATAAGGCAGAGTCGCGCATTACGGGGGAGTTCTACGTTAACGCGATTCACGTGATGGAGGGCGCATCTGCGCTGGCGGGCGATGCCGCCGTCGCGGAATTCCCGCAGGCTGGTCCGGCAGCGTCATCGGATGCCTTTACGGCATACGCGAATT
>DATMUN010000184.1:0-3310 GCA_035563895.1 Occallatibacter sp.
GCCTGCGCCGATCAGCGCCGTCTCGTCGTCCGGCTGCAAAATCTCCAACGAGTAACTCAGCAGCGGTGACAGTTTCACCATCTCCTCAAGGTTCGCGCGCAGGGTGGGTATATCCAGAAAGCCCACGTTGTGCCCGGTGAAGTAGAAGCGTCCTGGCCCAGCCAGATGGATAAACGAAGCCGTGGCCGCAGCCAGCGCGCGATGCCACAGCGCCACAAACTCGCGGCACCGCTCGTCACCCTGTTTCGCCAACGCGAAGACCTCTTCCGGCTCGAGATCGAGGAAGCGCAACCGCATGGCGCGATAGCCCATGATGCCTTCCAGATGGCCGATGCCGCCGCAGCCGCAGTAGCGCTCCCTGGGGTCGAGCGTCACGGTAATGTGGCCCCCCTCCCACACACCCTCGACGTAAGGCCAGCGACCGTAACCGATGCCGTTGCCCAGCGTCCAAACGCGGGTCAGCCGGTTCAGGTGGCCGCGCGTGGCAGCCACTCCTGCCGCAATCGCATCGGCGTCGTTGGCAATGTACACCGGCGCCGTGATCCCATGCCCGCGCAGTACCTGCGTAAGCTCGTCGGCCAGGTGCATTCCCTTCAGCTGGCCAATGTTCGGCGCGTCCTCAACAATGCCGTGGCGCACCACACCGGGAACGGCCACGCCAATCGCATCGACAGGCTCTTTGCGGCCTTCAGAGAGTGTGACGATCTGGTCGGCCACCAGGCTGACAATCTCACTGCCGGGCACAGCCAGCAGCGCGTCAAGCTCGTCAGAGTCGCTGGGGAAGCGAACCGGTTTGCCGACCAGCTTGTTGTCTTCGAGCCTTCCGGCAACAATATGCGCCGTCATCACCACGCCAATCGCGGTGGACATCGCGGACCTCCTTTTTAACTTCCCTGGTAGCGGTGCAGCCTGCCAAGGCCATTGAATGCCGCCACCTTGTAGCACTCGGCGAGCGTGGGGTAGTTGAACACGGTATCCACAAAGTATTCCACCGTGCCGCCCAGCGTCATTACCGCCTGGCCGATGTGCACCAGCTCGCTGGCGCCCTCGCCGATGATGTGCACGCCCAGCACTTTGAGCGAGTCGCGGTGAAAGATGAGCTTGAGCCGCCCGGTGGTATCGCCGCGAATCTGTCCGCGCGCCGTCTCGCGATAGTAGGCCATGCCCACTTCGTAAGGCACGTCTTCGTCGGTAAGCTGTTCCTCGGTCTTGCCGATGAAGCTGATCTCGGGAATGGTGTAGATGCCGTAGGGATAGAAGCTGGGGTTGGAGGTCGTTACGTTGTCGTTGAAGGCGCGCGCCGCAGCGATGCGGCCCTGCTCCATCGAGACCGAGGCCAGCGCCGGAAAGCCCACCACGTCGCCCACGGCAAAGATGTGCTCCACCTTGGTCCGGTAGTGTTCGTCCACGGGGATGCGTCCGCGCGAATCGGCTTCGAGTCCCGCAGCGGTAAGATTCAGATCCTCCACCGCGCCCTGACGGCCCACCGCATACAGCAACGCGTCACCGGAGATGCGCTTCTTGCTTTCGAGATTGGCAACGACGGTTCCGTCGGGCAGCTCTTCGACGCTCTCCACCTCTTCTCCCAGCCGCAGCGTCACGCGCGAGTCGCGCAGGTGGTAGCTGAGCGATTCGATAATCTCCTGATCGGCAAATTCGAGCAGCTTGCCGCGCTTTTCGATCACCGTCACACGCACGCCGAGGATCGCGAACATGCAGGCGTATTCCACACCGATGACGCCACCGCCCACCACGATGAGCGAGCGCGGCAGCGTGGGCAGGTCGAGCACCTGGTCGCTGTTGATGATGGTTCGGCCGTTGATGGGCACGCGCGAGGAGACGGCAGGCTTGGTGCCGACAGCCACAATAATTCGGTCGGCCTCCACCGTGGCCTGGCCCTGCGGGCCTTCCACGCGTAGCGTGTGCTCATCCTCAAAGTGCGCGATGCCGTGGAACACGTCGATGCCGTTGCGCGAGAGTTGCGCCTCGGTCACGTCCACTTCTGTCTTGATCACGGCCTGCACGCGGAAGGCAAGATCGGCCATGGTGATCTTTTCCTTCACGCGATAGTTCATGCCGTAGATCGAGCGGTAGTTGTACCCCGAGAGGTGCAGCACGGCCTCGCGCATGGTCTTGGAAGGAATGGTGCCGGTGTTGATACAGACGCCGCCGACCACGGAGCGCGATTCGATCACGACAACGCGCTTCTTCATCTTGGAAGCAGCCACGGCCGCGCGTTGCCCGGACGGTCCTGAGCCAATGATTGCCAGATCGTACTTCATGGCGCTCATGCGAGCATCTCCCGGGTTATGGTGGCGGATTCGGTCAGAGGACACAGTTCAGGGGGAAAAAGGTCGAAACAGGCCACAATCCGAGGCTACCATGATGCACCTCAGGGCCATAAGGCGGGAGAACCAGTATGCGGAGCAGTTTCACACGGTCGAAACACAATGCTGTGGCAAAAGAAGAGGGGCCTCGACAGCGCGTACGGCGGTCGAGGCCCCTCCCGATGCAGATAGCGGGCTATGGCCGATCAGGCATGGATCGGTCGCGCGGCATAACCCATCGACGCGCGGTGGCCACCCGTAAAGGAGCTACCATGGTGCGAAGCCTCATCCATGTTGAACTGGCGGATCATGCGATCCAGATCGCTTGCCAGCGCGGCAAGGTTCTTCAGCGCCTCAACGGCCTCTTCCGCACCCTGCGAGTTCTCGGTGGCAAGCTGTGAGATCTGCCCCGCGGACTCCGAGATCTCGCCCGAAGCGGCCGTCTGCTCGGTTGCAGCCGTGGCGATGAGCTGGATCTGGTGCTCCACCTGCTTGGAGGCGTCGATGATCGACTCCAGGCTCTTGCGGGCCCGCGCCGTCTCGCTCATGCCGGATTCGACAGCCGCGTGGCTCTCCTGCATCACGTCGAGCGTGGCGCGCGTCTCCTCCTGGATGCTGCGGATGGTGCCGGCAATCTCCTCGGTCGCGCTCTTGGTGCGCTCGGCCAGCCGGCGGACTTCACCGGCGACCACAGCAAAGCCGCGGCCATGCTCGCCGGCGCGTGCTGCTTCAATGGCGGCGTTCAGCGCCAGAAGGTTGGTCTGTTCGCTGATCTCCTGAATGACGCTGACGACCTTGCCGATCTCCTCAGAGCGATGCGCCAGTGAGGTCATCTTTTCAGAGACGGTGCCTGTCGCGCGGGCGATCTTCTCCATGGTCACTGCGGCTGCCTGCATCACAGCACCGCCCTGATCGGCCATCTCTGCCGAGGCGCGGCTGGCAGTGGCAGCTGTTTCGGCGTTGTGGCTGATCTCGCCGATGGT
>DATMUN010000185.1:0-2293 GCA_035563895.1 Occallatibacter sp.
GGGGAACGTGAATACGGGTGCGTTTGACCCGGCGGCGGCGATTTGTCCGGCGGCGCGCGAGGCGGGTGCGTGGATCCACGTGGATGGCGCGTTTGGGGTATGGGCAACGGTTTCAGACAAATACAGGCATTTGACGCGGGGGTTTGAGCTGGCCGACTCCTGGGCGACGGATGGGCACAAGTGGCCGAATATCGGCTATGACTGCGGTGTGGCGCTGGTGCGGGATGCGGACACGCTGCGGGCGGCGATGGCGATCCAAGCGGCTTATCTGCAGCAGACGGCTCGGCGCGAGCCCTCGCACTACAACCCGGAGCTCTCGCGGAGGGCGCGCGGGGTGGAACTGTGGGCGGGGCTGCGGTCGCTGGGACGGGCGGGACTGGCGGAGATTGTGGAACGAACCTGCGGGCATGCGAGGCGGTTTGCAGACGGACTGCGGGCAGAGGGGTTCCGCGTGCTGAACGATGTGGTGATTAATCAGGTGTTGGTTTCCTTTGGCACAGCAGAGCAGACGCTGCGCGTGGTGGAGTGGCTGCAGCAGGAGGGCACGTGCTGGTGCGGTTCGACGGTGTGGCAGGGGCATACTGCTATGCGGATCAGTGTCTCGTCATGGGCGACGACGGAGAGCGACGTAGAGCGCAGCCTGGAGGCGATGCGACGGGCTGCCGAGGCGGTCCGTTGACTGGCGCGGTACATTACCGGGACATTTTGTGCTTTATATTTCTGAATTAGTTACTGAAGTGTAAAATTCGATCCACTTATCGCAACGAAGCATGTGCGGATTCATCGAACATCGGGGAAAGCCGCAAAAGAGTGATTGAAGTGCAACAAAGCGGAGGCGTTGCCAGCTCCGTGGACCTGGGCGGGCCCGTGCCGTAGGGGCTGGGTTTCCCCCTGAGCGGGTTAACTTGTTCGGTAATTAAAGAGCGGGTGGAAGGGTAAGTTTTCTCAAAAATGCGCGCTACGGTACAGCGTGTTCTGGTGATTTGCCTCGCGGCTTTGCTCGGGATTGCGGGCGGCGGCTTTGCGGGCTACAAACTTGCGCGCTCTTTTATTCTGGGGCATTCGGTGCGGCGGATTGCCGAGTCGGCAAGTCGGGCCACGGCAGAGATGTCGCTGGCGGTGGATGAGGCGCGCCGCGTGCTGGCTGCGATCAACACATCGGCTGTTCAGTCGTGTTCGGATGCGGAGATTGCGCAGCTGCGGGGCCGGATGTTTGAGTCGCACTACCTGAAGGAAGCTGGACGCATCAGCGATGGGCGCATTGCTTGCTCGACCTCGTTGGGCAAGGTGACGACCGGGGCTGCACTGCCGCTGCCGGATTTCCGGCAGGGTGATGGAACCGAGCTCTACCGGAATCTTGCGCCGTTTCGCATCGACGGAGCGGCGACGGTGACGATCCGGCGGGGCGATGCGTTTGTGGTGTACAACCCGTTCGGCAATGGCGAGCTCAGCGCGCTGACGATGAAGTACAGCATCACGGCGAAGGATGCCGTGCGCAATGCGACTGGCGTGATGGCGGGCGAGGCCGCACCGCTCGACCAGGCCGACGTGATGAACGCGGCCGCGGGCATCAAAAACGGGCAGGTGTTTGCGACCCGCTGTGCGGCAGTGGGCTCGGGCTGCGTGACGATCTACACGCCGGTGGCGGAGATTGTCGACAACAGCCAGAACGTGATCGTGATGCTGGTGGTGATGGGAGCGCTGGCGGGTGGATTGTTCGGCATTGTCTGCGCGCAGCTCTACGCAAGGACGCGCGGGCTGCCGGCGCAACTGCTTCAGGCGATCAGGGACGACATGCTCACGGTGGTGTATCAGCCGATTGTGGACCTGGAGACGGGGTGCATCGTGGAGGCGGAAGCGCTGGCGCGATGGACGGACGAGCAGGGCAATCTGGTAAGCCCGGATGTCTTTATCAGCATCGCCGAAGAGCGTGGGTTTGTTGGGGAGATTACGCGGCTGGTGGTGCACCGCGCGCTGCTCGAGCTGGGGCCGACACTGCGCGGGCGCAGCGATTTTCGCGTGAGCGTGAATGTGGCTGCGCAGGACCTGGCCGATTCGGCGTTTCTGCCGATGTTGCAGGGCGCGCTGGAGCAGACGGGAGTGAGCGCGGAGAGCCTCGGCATCGAAATTACCGAGAGCTTTACGGCGCGGCAGCAGGTGGCGAAGGAGAGCATCCGGCGGCTGCGCGAGCGGGGTCACTGCGTGGCCATCGACGACTTCGGTACGGGCTACTCGAGCCTCGCTTACCTGCACGATCTGTCAGTGGATGCGATCAAGATCGACAAGGCCTTCA
>DATMUN010000186.1:0-2871 GCA_035563895.1 Occallatibacter sp.
GAAATCCGCGACAAACAGAATCAGCGCCTGCGGGTTCGGCGACTTGAAGTAGCGCTCCAGCGCGGCAAACTCGTCCTTCTTCGCCCCGCGCCCGTAGAGCGACTTCACCCCGCGCACAAAGATCACCTGGAACGGCGCCATCAGCGACGGCGTCTGCGCCCTGTCCAGCACTTCAAAAATCGGAGTCGAAGCCAGATCCAGATCGGACAGGCAGAAGTCCTTCATCTCCGATGGAACAAATGCCTTCAGCACAGCCACCCGGCAGCGGTCCTGCAGAAACACCTCGTCCCCGGCCAGCACGTAGCCCGGACGCAGCGCTCCCTGCCCCGCGCCCGCCGCCTCAATATCCGCGACAAAGCGAGCCACAGCGCTGAACCCTGCGCCCCAGCGCCCGCCGCTCAACGCGCAGCTCCGGAAAGCGAGTTTTCATAGGTCTTCAGCGCAACGAACATGCGGCTCCAGAATACCGTGCCCAGCCACCCGCCGCCACCCCAAGGCCTGTGCATAGTGCCACGTTTTTCAACAGGTTGACCTCTTGAACGAGGGCCGCTTCAGAAACAGAAATCAAAGTACCCGCACTTGCCTCTCACGCAGCATCCTCAGCACGAACATGGGTGGGCCCCATTCTACGCGCAGCTCCATCGCGCGTAGGGTGGGGAAAGCAAGCCCCGATCTCAGCCACGGCCAAGCCCCGTCCAACCCACCATTCCCGCGCCAGCACACTGATCACTGTTCACTGACCACTGCCTTTACAGCCCTTCCAACACATCCGCCACCAGCGCCCGCGCAAAGTCCTTCGACAGCCGCTCCACCGCCGCCGGGCTCTCGTCGAAGTACACCGGCAAGCTCGTCGTCGACTGGTACTGCTGCCGGAACACGTAGTTCTTGTTCGCGTAGAGAACCCTCCCATCGCGCCCCGTCAGCTCCACCGCAATCACCACCGTCACCAGGTAGCTCGAAGACTGCTGCGTCGACGTGTTGTAGGTCAGCGGCGTCACCGACTCCTGCATGATCGTCCCATGCAGCGTCACGTCCGGGTCCACCGTCGCATCCGGCGTCACCTTCAGCCGCGTCCGCGTCGCAAACTCCCGCAACACCGCCTGCGTCATCACCGTCTCGGTATGGTAAGAGTTCGTCTTCGTAGCAAACAGCGGCACCGCCAGCGTCCGTGCGCCCTCAGGCAAGTGCGTAGCCGACCCCAGCGCGTGATACCCGCACCCAGTCACCGCCATCACTCCCGCCAACGCCATAATCCCCATCACTCGCGCACGCATGCATCCATCCTAGTCGAAACCTCTGCGGGTGCCCCCGGTCCCTCGCCTTCGGGGACCGGGGATTGAAAATCATATCCGGGTACAATTCTGTTCGACTTCGTCGCTCTCACACCCACGCTACGACCATCTGCCCCAGCGACTCCCCCGACAACCGCAACCCATCCGCCCGCCCGTCAAAATACAGCGCATTCATCACCGCCGCATCCGCATGCCGCACGCGTGCGAACCCAGCCTCGTGCAATGCTCTCTCCACTTCATCCTGCGTAAAGAAAAGCTGAAACGGCTCACCCGCCGCCGCCACCCGTTTCGCCAGCGCATCAAACACCGGCCGCCGCAGCGCGCTCAGCGTATCCGGATCGAGCGCATAGTCAAAGCACACACCCGACCCCTCCGGCAGTGCGCCAATCGTCCGCAACGTCGCCTCAAACGCCGCCCGCGTCAGATACGGCACCACACCCAGCCACCCGAAAAACGCCGTCCGTTCCGCATCAAACCCCGCCTCCGCCAACCCCTCCGCCAGCGTGCGATGTTCAAAGTCCAGCGGCACAAATGTCACGCTCTCCGGCACAGCAATCCCCGCCTCGGCCAGCCGTTCACGCTTCCAGGCCTGCGTCGCCGGATGGTCCACCTCAAACACCCGCAGCCCCGCATGCGGATTGCGGTACGCAAACGTGTCCAGCCCTGCGCCCAGCACGACGTACTGCCGCACACCCACCGCCACCGCCTCCGCCAGCAGGTCCTCCGCATAACGGCTGCGTGCCGCCATGAACCCTCGAAAATCCCGCGCCACCAAGTGCGACGCCCGCTCCAGATCGCGCTCGTATCCCGGCCCAATCAGCCGCAACACCAGCGGGTCCTCCAGGATCAGCGGATCTTCCATCATCTGGTGCGCCGCACGGCGAATCGCCACACGCAACGCTGTTCTGCTCGCCCGCCCCGTCTTCATCTCAATTCGAGTGTAGCCGCCCTCACGCGCATACCATATCAACATGAACTGGATCGCCTGGGCACTGCTCTCCGCCGTCTTCGCCGCCGCCACCGCACTGCTGGCCAAGGTCGGCGTCGCGCACGTCGACTCCAACCTCGCCACCGCCGTCCGCACCACCGTCGTCGTCATCTTCGCCTGGGGCATCGCCCTCGCCCTCGGCAAGCACGGCGAGCTACGCGACCTCGACCGCCGCACCCTCCTCTTCCTCACCCTCTCCGGCCTCGCCACCGGCCTCTCATGGATCTGCTACTTCCGCGCCCTCCAGCTCGGCCCCGCTTCGCGCGTCGCCCCGCTCGACAAGCTGTCCGTCCCCCTCGTCATGCTCTTCGCCTGGCTCCTCCTCGGCGAAAAACTCACACCCCTCGCCCTGACCGGCGGCCTCCTCATCACCGGCGGCGCCGTCCTCATGGTCCTGGGCTAGAGCACGCTTCCCTATACTGAAATCAAGCCCATGCTCACCGCCTCTGAATCCACTCCCATCCGCCGCATCGTCCTCACCGGCTTCATGGGTTCCGGCAAGTCCACCGTCGGCCCGCTCCTCGCCGCGCGTCTCGGCTGGCGCTTCCTCGACGCAGACAATGTCATCGAAGCCGAAGCCGGCTGCACCAT
>DATMUN010000187.1:0-3911 GCA_035563895.1 Occallatibacter sp.
AAGCCGTTGAGCCGGCCGCTGACAGGAAGCACACGGCGCTCGTCGTAGAGGATCGCTTCAAGGATGTTGGTGACAGCGAGACCGACGGCGTAGTTTGTGGCACCCTTACCCTGGATAACCTGATAGGCCGCGTCTTTCACGTTGTGTACGATGGCGTCTTTGTCGGCGGCGGTGAGGCGGCCGTGGCCATCGACTGACCACTGGCTGAGTGGGATGGAGCCGATGGTAGCGCTGGACCAGAGAGGGATCTCAGAATCGCCGTGTTCGCCCGCGATGTATGCGTGGACGTTCTGCGTGGCAACGCCGCAGTGGCGCGCGACGAGATAGCGGAAGCGCGAGCTGTCGAGTACCGTGCCTGAACCGATCACGCGCTCGGGAGGAAGGCCGGTGAGTTTGAGCGCGACTTCCGTGATGACGTCGACTGGATTTGTGACGAGCAGCAGAATCGCATTGGGTGCGACGCGAACGACCTCCGGCAGGAGCTTGGCGCAGATGGATGCGTTGGCTGCGGCGAGATCGAGGCGCGTCTGGCCGGGCTTCTGCTTCGCGCCTGCGGTCATAACGACGACGTCAGAGTTTGCGAGGACTTCGATCTCGTCGGAGCCGTTGACGGTGGCCTGCGGAGCAAAGAGCTGGCCGTGGTTCAGGTCGAGGACTTCGGCGTCTACCTTGGTGCGGGCGATATCAAACAGGCTGATGTGGCGTGCAACGCCGCGGATCATGGCGGCGTAGGCAATGGTAGCGCCGACGCTGCCTGCGCCGATGATGCCTATCTTTGCGGGGCGTTCAGAACTCATCTCGGGGTGACCTCTCAGGGAAGAGTCTACGCGACGGACCGCTGGCAGGGATGCGACCAAAGTCTCAGATGGCAGAGATTCCGTGCGGGAGGGTTTTCCGGTAGTCTCAAGAGAACGGGCGCTGCACGCGCCCATTCGCGCATCAAGGAGCTTTTTGGTTATGAACGCAACCGCACGCCGACTGCTTTCTCTCGCGTATCCAGAGGAGTTCGCGCAGGGAGCGCACTCGGCTGTCGCTACCTGCCTGCGGATTGACCCGCAGGAGAAGGTGACGCTGATTACCGATCAGACGACGGAGGCGATTGCGGCTTCGCTCGCAGTTGAGTTGGAGAAGCGTGGATGCACCTGGAATGCGTTTGTGTTGGAGGAGCTCGCGCCGCGACCGTTGACCGGCATGCCCGAGGCGGTGCTCGCGGATATGGAGACATCGCAGATTTCCATCTTCGCTGTGCAGGTGCAGCAGAACGAGTTGCGTTCGCGGATGCAGATGACTGATGTGGTAAATCGGCGGCGGATGCGGCACGCGCATATGGTGAACATTACGCCGGAGATTATGTGTCACGGAATGCGCGCGGACTTTGATCTGGTGGACCGGCTGAGCCAGAAGGTGCTGGATCGCGTGCGGCGTGCGACGCGGATTCGCGCGACAACCGCTGCGGGTACGGAGATTGTGGCGGAGATGAATCCTGACTACAAATGGTTCAAGACCTCCGGCATCATCTCACCGGAGAAGTGGGGGAACCTGCCGGGCGGCGAGTGCTTTACGTCGCCGGGTGAGGTGAATGGCGTGTTCGTGGTGGATGGCGTGGTGGGCGACTGGCTCTGTGCGCGCTACGGATTGCTCGAGGCGACGCCGCTTACCATTGAGATCGTGAAGAACCGCATTGTGCGTTGCGAAAGCGCGAACAAAGAGCTTGAAGCGGACTTCTGGGCTTACACGCACACGGATGAAAACTCGGATCGTGTGGGTGAGTTCGCGATTGGCACGAACCTGGGCGTGGAGCGTGTGATCGGGAATATCCTGCAGGACGAGAAGTTTCCTGGCATCCACATTGCCTTCGGAAATCCTTATGGCGAGCACACTGGTGCACCGTGGCGTTCTGGCACACACATCGATGTGGTGGGACTGGGGTTCAACATCTGGCTTGAGTCGGCTGATGGCGAGGAACAGATCATGCGCGATGGGAAGTTTCTGATCGCCGCGTAGCGATGATCTGACGGCTTGGGTGATCGGGCCGATATTTCTGCGGCTTCGAGCGCGGACGAAGCGCGCATTTCATGCAACTGTGCGTGTATGCTGATCGTCCAAAGGGATGCGATGACAACTCAAACAGGAACACTGGAACTGCGCAGGCTGGGCAACTCTGACCTGCAACTGACGGCGATCGGTTTTGGCGCGTGGGCGATTGGAGGCGGCAACTGGGAGTTTGCCTGGGGGCCGCAGGAAGATAGCGAATCAATTGCTGCGATTCACCGTGCGCTGGATCTTGGCGTGAACTGGATCGACACGGCGGCAATCTATGGGCTGGGCCACTCGGAAGAGGTGGTGGCGCGAGCGCTGAAGTCGACGAGCCACAAGCCGTATGTTTTCACGAAGTGCTCGATGCGCTGGCATGAGGACCGGTCGATCTATCGCACGCTGAAGGCAGCGTCTGTGGTGGAGGAACTGGAGAGCTCGCTTCGTCGACTTGGTGTGGAGACGATCGATCTGTATCAGATTCACTGGCCGAACCCTGAAGAGGAGATCGAAGAAGGGGGGGCCGCTCTGGAGAAGGCGCGGCAGCAGGGCAAGGTGCGCTGGATCGGCGTATCGAACTTCAACGTGGACCAGATGAAGCGCGCGCAGAAGATTGCTCCGATCACCAGCCTGCAGCCTCCGTACTCGATGCTGCGTCGCGCGATTGAAGCGGAGGTTCTTCCGTATGTGCAGGCGAATGGGATTGGCGTGATCAACTACTCGCCGATGGTGTCTGGCCTGCTGACGGGCAAGATGACGGCGGAACGCGTGGCAGCCATGCCGGCGGACGACTGGCGGCGGCGTGCGGTTGAGTTCAATGAGCCGCGGCTGAGCAGAAACCTGAAGCTGGTGGAGCTGTTGCGCGAGATTGGCAGCGGACATGGCGTGCAGCCGGGCGTGGTTGCCGTGGCCTGGACGCTGCGAAACCCGGCGATCACGGCGGCGATTGTGGGTGGACGCAGCGCGGAGCAGGTTGAGGGCTTGGCTCCGGCGCTCACGTTCCGCCTGGCTGACGATGAGTATGCGCGGATCAATCAGTTTCTGGCCGAGACGGTCTGAGAAGCACAAATAAAAAAGCCCCGGCGGAAGCTGGGGCTTTTCTGTTCAGGGTGAGTACTGCGCTTACATCGCCGCGACGAAGTCCGGCAGGACGGTGGCTGCGTTGTCCTGCAAGAGCTGGGTCATGCGGGCTGCCATGCCGGTGTAGATGGAGGCGGCGCGGAAGGCATTCACGCGGACTCCCTCACTGGCCTGAGTGAAGGCGTACTGGCAGAGCGCCATCGTGACGCAGACACGAATCTGCATGGCGTCACTGCGGAGATTCTCGATCAGAACGCGATCAACCGACTCGCAATGGCGTTGTGCATAGTCCACCATGTCGAGCATCACGCGGGTGTTCTGGTACATCGCCCAAAGACCGTGCGCTCCGGGCAGGCGGCGCCAGGTTTCTTCGGGAGTGGTGTTGATGCCTACCTTCCATAGGAAATGCTCACTGAGCTCCCGGGCACTCCAGTCCGACCGAAGCCGGGCAAGCAGGCATTCCCAGGATTGCGTGTTCCGCCGACGTACACTAGCTCGCCACCGACCAAGGTAAAGCGCAACGAGTGCAAGCACGGCAATTTGCAGCAGAGTGAAGATCATTGTCCATCCTTGTGAGCGCGGACTATTTAAAAACTATCTATGCGCCGGCTCAGGTCTTGGTTCCAACCACTCTAGCGGGAATTACTGCAAATGAGAGAAAAAGGTGATGCACGGGAGGCACGAGAGTATCCATAAGTACCCACGTGCGACTCTCGCAAGTACCCTACCAAGGTAACCATACAGGGTCAATGATACTTTCTGGTGATTCGGAGGGGTAGGCGTGGACGGCGTATCTG
>DATMUN010000188.1:0-5208 GCA_035563895.1 Occallatibacter sp.
ACCATCCCAGCCACAAACCCCAGGGTGCCCCCGGTCCCAAGCACTCGGGGACCGGGGGATACCACCCCACCACCCCAGCCACGAACAAACACCACGCTCAATCACACACCGCACCGCGAGCGAGCAGCACGCCGCACGCAGCACGCAGTGCCTCAGCGGTTCTGCGCGCGCTCGGCATCTTCCAGCAGATCCAGCACCGTGAACTGCCCCTGCATCACGCCGTGCTCGCTATGCGCTGCGCTCTGCGTGGCGATGTGCACCCACTCGTGCTCGACTACGCGCGCCACCGCCGCAGCCATCACGGTTTCGCGCTCCGCCGGACGCAGCGCCAGCGCGCGCGGAGCCAGCATCTGCACAATGCGCCCGCACTCCACGTGGATAAACGGCTCGATCCTCCCGTGCCGGCGCGGCACCCACCCCAGCGCTCCACTCACATTCACACGCGGACCGGGCCACAGCGTGCAGTCTCCATGCAGCATCACGAGCACCATGCGATCCACCTCCAGCCCCGGGCGCACGTCTTCAGCGCGCATCAGTTCAATACGCTCGCCCGGCCTGCCGTCGGCCCCTTCCAGACTGCGCGCAAGCGCATCCGTCAGCGCTGTCCACGCGCCCGCGCGCAGTGGCTGGTCCGCGCGCACCACCACCGTAACCCGCGCAGGGTCCATCGTCTGTTCCTGTGCCGCGCTCACCGCCATCACGCTCATCATCAAAAGTGCCGGCATCCGCAGCCGGTAGGGAAGACTCACTCTCATACCGCGAGTCTGCTTCCGCCCTGAACATCTGTCCAATGGATTGATACGATTGATTCCATCTCTGTGGAAGATGGATGTATTCTCGTGTAGAAGGCGCTCGCAGTTCTGCATGCACCCGATCTTCGCCGCATGCCGGCGCTGCGCGCATCCCGCTTCTTGCCTGCAATCCAGCGGAGGTTCCATGGAAGTCCGTCAGCTGCAGATCTTTCTCGCGCTCGCCGATGAGCTGAACTTCACCCGCACCGCCGAGCGCGTAAACACCGTGCAGTCCAACGTCACCGCGCAAATCAAGTCCCTCGAAGAGGAACTAGGCGTCCCGCTCTTCGACCGTCTTGGCCGCCGCGTCACGCTCACTCAGGCGGGCCGCCGCTTTCAGCCCTTCGCGCTGCAGGCCCTCACCGCCATGGAGCAGGGACAGCACGCCGTGCGCACCGGCTCCGCGCCCGCCGGGCCTCTGCGCATCTCCGCGCCAGAGAGCCTGCTCACCTATCGCCTGCCGCCTATCCTCCGCATCTATCGCCGCCGCTATCCTGGCGTTGAGCTCGTCTTTCGCGGCCAGTTCGGCAACCCTCTGCTCGGCGAGATCGACTCCGGCAAGCTCGACCTCACCTTCACCATGGGCGATGAAGTCGCAAGCCCCACGCTGCAATCCGTAGCGCTGCGGCCTGAGCGCATCGTGCTCTTCAGCGATACCGCGCACCCGCTCGCCGCTCGCCGCTCCGTGCAGGCCACCGATCTTGCCGGGCAGGCGCTGCTGCTCACTGAGGCCGGTTGCGGCTATCGCCTCTGCCTCGAGCGCGCACTCGCCCTGCAGGATGTGCGCCCCGGACCCATCACCGAGTTCTCCAGCATTGAAGCCATGAAGCAGTGCGTGCGTGTGGGCATGGGCATCGCTCTACTGCCCGCTGTCGTCCTTGCGCGCGAGATCCGCCTGCACCAGTTCAAGGCCCTGCGCTGGTCCGGCCCCGCGCTCGACGTCACCTCTCACATCGTCTGGCACCGCGACAAGTGGGTCTCGCCCGCCATGCAAGCCTTCATCGAGCTGGTACGCACGCACTTCGCGGAATAGCTCGCGGCCACATCATCCCCGCCACGGTCGCCCAAAAATTCTCCTGTGGCGTTCCCACATAAATGCGTGTACACTCCTGTGGTATCTCCACAGGAGGGGTTCGTGGCGCCCGACAAACTCGACATCCTGCAAGGCACACTCGACCTGATGGTGCTGCAAACCCTCGCCGCCATGGGCTCGCTGCACGGCTATGGCATTGCACGCCGCATCGAGCAGGTCAGCGGCAATGAAGTGCTGCTCAATCAGGGCACCATCTACGCCTCTCTCGTGCGCCTGGAGCAACAGGGCTGGATCGTCTCCTCCTGGGGCACGTCCGACAACAACCGACGCGCCCGGTTTTACGCCATCACGCGCACAGGCCGCCGCCGCCTCGCGGCTGACACGCGCGACTGGCAGCGCCTCACCGGCGTCATGGATCGTCTCTTCGCGCAGAGCGCAGCAGACGGCGAGGAGCCCGCATGAGCCATCTACGCCGAGCCGCAGCGCGCCTCTCCGCCTTCTTCCGCAAGCGCACGCTTGACCGCGAGCTCGACGCCGAGATGGCTGCACACATCGACATGGCTGTCGACGACCTCGTCAACAGCGGGCTCTCGCCAGCCGAGGCCCGCCGCCGCGCTCTCGTCCACTTCGGCGGCGTGGAGCAGGCACGCGAACGTCACAGAGAAACGCGAGGACTCATGAATCTCGACATCGTTCTGCAGGATCTGCGCTACACGCTCCGCACTCTCGGCCGCGATCGCGGCTTCACCATCGTTGCCGTGCTCATCCTCGCGCTCGGCATCGGCGCCAACGTCGCTGTCTTCAGCGTCGTCAACAACCTCATGCTGCGTCCGCTCCCATTTCCACAGGCCGAGCAGCTCGTGTGGATCGCGCCGCCGCCCAGCGGTTGCGGCCTCTCCTGCGCCACATACTCTACTGACGCCTACGACGATTTCCGCGTTTACACGCGCTCATATCAGGACGTCACCGGCTACTTCGCCTTCTCCAGCCCCGGCAATCTCAGCCTCAACCGCGGCGCCGCGCCCATCCCCGCGACAGGCATCGACGTAATCGCGAACTTCTTCCAGGTGCTCGGCGTGCAGCCTGCCATGGGCCGCGCCTTCACAGCGGCAGACGCCCTCAACGGCGCACCGCCCGTCATCATCCTCTCTGACGCGTGGTGGCGCACGCAGTTCAACGCCGACCCCAACATCATCGGCAAAGCCTTCGACATCAACGGCCAGCAGACCACCGTCATCGGCGTGCTATCGCCTACGTTCGATTTCGGCGCCGTCTTCCAGCCCGGAGCCAGAGTCGACGCCATCACGCCGCTCAATCTCTATGGGCCGCCGCGCAACTGGGGCAACATCATCACCTTCATCGGACGCCTCAAGCCCGGCGTCACCCTGCCGCAGGCCGTCGCCGACGCCGCGCAAGCCGCGGGTCACATGTGCTGGAACAACAAGTATCCGCAGTCCTGCACCAACTACGTCGGCTCCGTCGTCCCCGTTCCGCTCAAGAGCTACATCACCGGCCGCCTCCATCGCTCGCTCGTCGTGCTCTGGGCTGCTGTCGGAGTCATCCTCCTCATCGCCTGCGTCAATCTCTCCAACCTCCTGCTGGCCCGCGCCGCCGCGCGTTCCAAAGAGTTCGCCATGCGCGGCGCTCTCGGCGCCAGCCGCACGCGCATCGTGCGCCAGCTGCTTACAGAGAGC
Organism: Occallatibacter sp.; assembly: GCA_035563895.1. Classification (GTDB taxonomy): domain Bacteria; phylum Acidobacteriota; class Terriglobia; order Terriglobales; family Acidobacteriaceae; genus Telmatobacter. Next base: position 3,519 of record DATMUN010000188.1, read on the forward strand.
CTGATCCTCTCCGCCGCCGGAGCCGTCTTCGGCCTGCTGCTCGCCTCCATCCTGCTGCGCTGGCTCGCGCATCAGGGCGCGCTCGCTCTGCCTCTGCTGCAAACGCTGCACATCGACGCCTCGGCACTCGGCTGGACGCTGCTCATCGCCGTCTCCGCCGCGCTGCTCTTCGGCCTCGTCCCCGGCCTCCGCATGGCCTCCGGCAATCTACAGGAATCCCTCAAGGACTCCGGCCCCGGCTCAGGCCGCCGTCACGAGCGTGTCCGCTCCATCCTCGTCGTCTCTGAGGTTGCGCTCGCCTGCATGCTGCTCGTCGGCGCAGGCCTGCTGCTGCGCAGCTTCCTCCACGTGCTCGACGTCGATCTCGGCTTCGAGCCCGCCCGCGCCGCCTCCATCAAGGTCGACTACGACGACAACGTCCCTGGAGACAAGGACGGATCGTTGTCTGCTCAAAAGCGCACCGCCATCTTCCAGCAAGTCATCGCTCGTGTCTCCGCCATCCCCGGCGTGCAGGCCGCGGGCATAGCCGACTACCTGCCTCTCGATCGCAACCGCGCCTGGGGTGAGCCTCTGCCCAAAGGAGTCAAGCCTCCGGACCACATTCCCGCCGCTCCCCTCGTCTACGTCATCTCGCCCGGCTACATCCGCGCCATGGGCACACGCATGCGCGGCCGCGACTTCGCCTGGTCCGACGGCCCCAAGAGCGAGCCCGTCGTCATCATCGACTCCGGCTACGCTGCTTACCTCGCCTCGCTAACGCACTGGCCAAACAACGACCCCGTCGGCCAGCTGCTCGACAACGGCCCCGGCCCTGGCCTGCGTGTCATCGGCGTAGTCGACAACGTGCACGAGGAGTCCACTGAAGCGCAGACCGGCTGGCAGATCTACTATCCTGCCATGCAGCAGAACCCCAACGGAGCCGAGCTCGTCATCCGCACGCAGCTTCCGCCCGCCACGCTCGCCGCGCCTGTGCTGCGCGCGCTGCGCGATCTTAACCCCAAGCAGACAGCCGCCGAGTTCCGTTCGCTCGCTCTGCTCGTCGATCACGCCAACTCGCAGCGCCGTTTCTTCATGCTGCTAGTTGCCGCATTCGCCGTGCTTGGAATGATGCTCGCCGCGCTCGGCATCTACGGCGTCATCTCCTACTCCGTCACGCGCCAAACGCAGGAGATCGGCATCCGCATGGCCCTCGGCGCCTCCGCCACGCTCGTGCAGCGCCAGGTCCTCACCTCCACGCTGCGCCTCGCTGTCATCGGCGTCGTCATCGGAGCCATCGCCTCCGTAGCCGCGGCAAAGCTTATCGCCTCGCTGCTTTACGCCACCTCGCCCTGGGACGCCGCAACCTACGCAGCCATGGCCGTCGCACTGCTCACCATCGCCGCGCTCTCAGGCCTGCTGCCCGCGCGCCGCGCCTCACGCATCAGCCCCATGGTCGCCCTCCGCACCAACTAACGAATACGGTTTTGAAATAGGGCGCTTCGACTCTGACGAAGCCCTTCAACCAGCCACGATCAACTGACAATCCCATCAAGCCACTGGCCATAGGTGCCCCGGGTCCCCGCAGTTGGGACCCGGGAAAGCAACACTGCATCCCGCAGTTGTTTTTCACACCCCATCCCACCACAGATATGGGCGCCCCATTCTTCGCGCGTCTTTTGCGCGAAGGGTGGGAAAGCAGCCCCCTCAACCA
>DATMUN010000189.1:0-2147 GCA_035563895.1 Occallatibacter sp.
GGGTGGGGCACCCGAGCCTTTTCTGTTTGCCGGGTCCATGGGAGCGGTGGTCACTCGGGGACGCCCCACTGGAAGGGATCTTCGTGGGAGAAGATGAGGGTGCTTTCAGCAGTGATGGAGGCCGATCCGCGGATGGTGGGCAGGACGCTGCCGGAGGCCTGGTCGTCCCACTCGTAGGAGCCAGTGAAGACGGTGCCGAGGATGCCTTCCTGATGCCAGAGGGCGCCGGGCGCCAGCTCGCCGTCGGCGGCGAGACAGGAGAGCTTGGCGCTGGTGCCGGTGCCGCAGGGCGAGCGGTCGTAAGCCTTGCCGGGGCAGAGGACGAAGTTGCGGCTCTGGTTGGCGGAGTTGAGCGCGGGGGAGAAGAGCTCGACGTGATCGATTTCGGCACCGTCGGCGCCGGTGATGCCTTCGGCTGTGAGGGCGCAGCGGACAGCCCAGGTGAAGTCGGTGAGCGGGCCGACCTGATCGATGGAGAGGGAGAAGCCGTGCTCCTTGATGAGGAAGAACCAGTTGCCGCCCCAGGCGATGTCGCCGGTGACGGGGCCGTAGCCGGGGACCTGCACGGAGACGGAGGCGCGATGGCGGAAGGCGGGGACGTTGCGGAAGGAGACTTCGCCGTCTTCGGCGAGGGCGGCTTCGACGATGCCTACAGGCGTCTCGATGCGGTGGACGCCGGGCTCGATGCGGCCCATGTGGGCGAGGGTGGCGACGAGGCCGATGGTGCCGTGGCCGCACATGCCGAGGTAGCCTGCGTTGTTGAAGAAGATGACGCCGGCGACGCAGGAGGCATCGGACGGCTCGAGCAGGTAGGCGCCGACGAGGACGTCGGAGCCACGGGGCTCGCAGAGCAGGGCGCGGCGGTAGGCGTCGTAGCGGGTGCGCGCGACTTCAAGCCGCTGGGCGACGGTGCCGGGGCCGAGGTTGAAGGCAAAGGGCAGGACGCAGCGGGTGGGTTCCCCGGCGGTGTGGGAGTCGATGACGGCGATGCGGCGCGGAAGAGAGACGGTCATAAGAGCTTCATTAAAACGAGTTTTTGGCAGTAGAGGTTATGTGTGGCAGCTGTGGCCGTCAAAAGTGACTGGTAGACGCTCAAAACCATCCCTCAGGGGCTAAAGGCACCTGAGGTGCGGCAGATGGCTTCGCGTTGTCCAACCAGACGACACATCATTTCATCCCTCAGGGGCTAAAGCCCTTACACATTTTGTTGAGCTTAATGTACGGGCTAAAGCCTGCACCCTTCAAAGCCTGTGAGGTTCTTGACCTGGCGGAAAATACTTGCCGGGTGATTCGTCTTTTGCAAAGTATACGAGTTTGGATACAATCATGCTACCCAAAAACGGGTGGATTTTTGCCGGATGGTGTGGCACGGGCTAGACTGGCCGACGGCAGCGGGGGCTGACAATGCAGAAGTGTGGGAATTTGCGGTGGGCGGCAGCCTTTGTGGCACTGGCGGTGACGCCGGCCGTGGCGCAGTGGTATCCGGCGGGGCGCGCGCCGAAGATGGGCCCGCTGTTCGACCAGGGCGTGGCGCGGTATGAGACGCCGGAGCTAAAGCTGACAGTGATGAAGTCGTCTGGCACGGCGGCGGGGCTGGAGGCGCGGCTGCCGGAGGCTGAGAACAAGCCAGCGCCGGGCGACCGGGGACAGGCGCGGGATAGCGCGTACGACTTTACGCCGTATGACCTGCTGGCGGCGCGGTCGGTGGATGGGTACTTCCACCTAGGTGACCTGAATCTGCGGCTGCGTGCGGTGGGGAACACGGCGTGGCAGGATTTTTCGACAGCTTTGCAGCGGCGGCCGGTGGTGGCGCTGCCGGTGGAAGAGGGCGAGTTGGAGCGCGACAATCTGGCGCCGACGCTGCCGCAGGACCTTCCGCTGCAGGTGGTGCGGAGCTGGGCGGTGGTGGATGGCAAGCTGGTGCTGCGGTTTACGCTGCACAATCCGGGGCGGCGTGCGATCGAGGTGGGCGCGCTGGGGATTCCGCTGGTATTCAACAACGTGGTGACGGGCAAGTCGCTGGAAGATGCGCACGCGATCAACAACTTTGCGGACCCGTCGATTGCGCTCGATGGCGGCTACGTGCAGATAACGCGGCTGGACGGGCATGGGCCTGCGCTGGTGGTGGTGCCGGATGGGAAGACTCC
>DATMUN010000190.1:0-22633 GCA_035563895.1 Occallatibacter sp.
CACCGTTATGGCCTTCACGGGACCGGATCGCAGCTTCGTTACCGCCGATCCCACCTTCGAATCAGGTATGCGCGCCGCAGCCTCCGCCGGAGCCAAGATCAACAAGGTCCTGCTCAAGCCTGACTATTCGCACGACGTGAAGGCCATGGTCGCCGCCGATCCCAACGCGGGCGTGATCTACATCTGTAATCCCAACAACCCTACCGGCACCATCACCAGCAAGGCCGACATCGTATGGGCTATCGAGCACAAGCCCAAGGGCTCCATCCTCCTCATCGACGAGGCTTACATTCACCTTTCCGACGCGGAAAGCTGCATCGATCTCGTCAAGGCCGACAAGGATGTCGTCATTCTGCGCACCTTCTCCAAGATCTACGGCATGGCTGGCATCCGCTGCGGCTTCGCCATCGCCCGGCCCGACCTGCTCGAAAAACTGCAGACCTTCGGCCAGAACCCCATGCCCATTACCGGAGCCGCGGCGGCCACAGCCAGCCTGAAGGACGCCTCGCTCATTCCAACGCGCAAGAAGATCATCGCCGACATTCGCAACGACACATTCGACTTCCTCACGAAGCACAACTACAAGTTCATCCCGTCCGAGTCCAACTGCTTCATGATCGAGACCGGCCGCGACGGCAAAGCCGTCTACGCCGCCATGGCTGCGAAGAACGTCTTCATCGGACGCACGTGGCCCGTGTGGCCCACGTGGGTGCGCGTGACCGTTGGCAGCCAGGACGATATGGACAAGTTCAAAGCTGCATTCCATGAGGTGATGAGCGCACCGCTACAGACTGCGCTGGCGCTGCCCGAAACGCTCCGTCACATACCGCTGTCGCATCTTGGCTGATTTCCAGTGCGCAAGAGAAAAGGCCTCGGAGATGCGTATCTCCGAGGCCTTTCTGCTGTCGTGCCTCTATCGCGAAACCACCGGCAATACCAGTGCACTCGGATGATCCGTGTCGTGCAACACGGTGTTCGTCGCGCTCACAAACTTCGCTTCATCCGCCGCACTTCTGCCGGTATTCAGGTTGCGGTCGAAGCGCGGGAAATTACTCGACGAAACCTCCAGACGAATGCGGTGCCCCTTCTTGAATACGTTGCTCGTGGCCCACAGATCCACCTTGAGCTCCACCACCTTGCCTGGCTCCAGTAGCTTAGGCGTGGTCATCGACTCGCGGAAGCGTGCGCGCAGAATGCCTTCCGTCAGGTTCTGCGCAAAGCCCTCCGGCGACACATCGACCAGCTTCGCGGTGAAGTCCGTGTCCACAGCAGAAGACTTGGCGAACAGATCCAGCGTGACTGGCCCCGTCACCTCCATGTCCGACTCAAGTGGCGGCGTGGCATATACGAGCACGTCCGGCCTTACTTCCACTTCGTTCTGGTCGAGCGGTCCCGGAGCCAGATGTGCACCGTCGCAGCAGAGCGGACCGCCCACGGTCGGCACAGGATTCGCCGGGTTATATACATAGGTGTCGACAGCCTCGGTCTTCGGTGCATCCGTCGTCAGCTTGCCGTCGCCGGCCAGCGTGTTCGCCTTGCTGCCGGAGTGCAGATAATACTTCGTCGCCTTCGCATGCTCCAGAGGCCATGCCGCCTCGTCGCGCCACGCGTTATCGCCCATCACGAACAGCCGCACTGGCTTGTCATCTTGCGCGAACTGATTTTGTTCACCCTTCAGAAGATAGTCGTACCAGTCCAGCGTGATGCGGCCTTCATCAAACTCCGTTGCCGCGGGTCCAAAGTCGATGGCGCCGATCTTGCGTCCGACTCCGGCGTGGCCGCCGATGGTCACGAGGAGTCTTTGCTGCTTGCGCACTGCCTCGTTGCCCGCGTGATCACGCAAGCCGATGTAGTTCTTGAGCGAACCGCCTAGAAAGATGTCGTACCAGGCGGCAACGGTGAGCGCAGGCACCTGGATCTGAGCGTAATTCTCTTCAATGGCCCACTGTTTCCAGTAGCCGTCGTACGTGGGGTGTGCCAGCCAGTCCAAATAGTAGGGAGCCAGCGATTGCGTCAGCGCAGGCCCGCCCGAGATATTGCCGAGGTTGAAGACGGGAAACTTCTTCAGCGGCAGCAACCGCTCGGCCTGCCGTGCATTCGTCGCTGCGCGGATGGTGCGATTCACCGTATCCTGCGCCAGTCCCGAGCTCCACGACTCGTTGAACCACTGCTCAAACGCGCCGCCCTGATAAGTCCAGTTCTCGTGGTAGTTCGACGCCGTGACCACTGGGCAAATTCCGGCCAGGTGCGGCGGATGCGAGATCGCCGCCAGCATCTGCGTGGCACCCACATACGAGCCGCCAAACATGCCTACCTTGCCGTTCGAGTGCGGCAGCGCCGCGGCCCACTCCACTGTGTCGTAGCCGTCGTCGCTCTCGTGCTTGAATGTGTACCACTCGCCGTCGGAGGTGTACCGCCCGCGCACGTCCTGCACTACGACCATATAGCCGCGCGCCACGGCCATCAGCGCAAAGTCCGCAGTATTGTTCTTGTCGTAGGGCGTGCGCTGCAGCAGCACCGGGAAGGGCCCGTCTCCGGCAGGGCGATAGACATCCGCGCGCAACACCACGCCGTCGCGCGTCTTCATCGCTACGCCGCGCTCAATCAGCAGCGCAGGCTGCGGCGCAGGCGCGGTTTGCGCTGCAAGCGCAACTGCCCCCATCAGCATGGTGGCAACAAAAGAAATGGCGGCAATCCGCTTCACGTTTGAATCCCCCGAGAACAAAGTCGAGGCCATTCTATCGTCTCGCGTGCCGGTTCGGTTCTATAGTCCGCCCGAGCCCAGCAAAATGCCGATGCCGTATGTGACTGCGCCTTCCACCGCACCGACGAGCGTCATCTCCAGGCCCGATGACCACCACGAGCGAATCGTGATCAAGCTCTTCGCCGCACCCACTGCAAAGTGCGCTGCCAGCGAGACGATAGCTGCAGCAATTACCGCCGGCACACCGCTCAGAAAGAAGAACGGGATGATCGGAATAATCGCGCCAACCGCCGTTGAAAGCGCACCCGAACTTGCCGAGACAATTGGATTGGAAAGCGCCTCCTCGGTCGTTCCCAGCCGCTCCGTCGCCAGCGCGCGCAGCAGTTGGTCCGGGTCGCTGGCAATGTGATTCACCATGTGCAGCGCGTCAGCCTCCGGCAGGCCTTTCACCTGATAGTAGAGCGCCAGCAGTTCGCGCGCCTCGGGGCCGTTCAGCTCAATTGCCTCGCGCTCGCGTGCAATCTCAGCGTGGTAGATCTCTCGCTCGCTCTTGGCCGCGAGATACGCACCTGAACCCATCGAAAGAGCCGACGCAATCATGCCCGAGAGACCGGCCAGAAGCACGTACTTGCTGTCGCCCGCCGTCGCTCCCGAAACTCCCGACACAATGCCGAAGATCGCGCCCAGCCCGTCGTTCACGCCGTAGATCGCATCGCCGATCCATGCGCCGGCCTGTTTACGGCCCTCATTGCGCTTGGCCAGCATCTCCTCCAGCACCGCCTTGGGATCGACCTTGGGCGCATTTGGCGGCGCGGTGTAGCGCCCGCGCAACAGCGACCCCAGTTCGCGGTGGTGCTCCTTCTCGTCCTCGATCACGTGCTGCAGGATCGCAATTGAGCCTTCGTCGCCCAGCTCTTTCAACTGCTTGCCATAGTTGGCAATGTGGCGGCTCTCTTCAATCTCCACGCGGCGCAGCGCCATCTTAGGCCCACCGGCACGATTCGCCAGCGAGTCTGCTTCGCCGCCAGGCGCGCCGCTGTATACCGGCTTGGGCCCACCAAGTTCAAGGATGCGGCCTTCCCACAGTGCGGCATGTTCCAGCTCGGCCTGGGCGAGGTGACGTAATACCTGCGCACGCACAGCATCGGTGTCGCGGTCGGCCATCGTCTGGTAGGTGTGGTACCCCTCCATTTCGGCCTGCCAGTTGGCCTCCAGGGCCTCCAACACCTTCTTCAGCTTTGTGCCGTTCAACACCGCGTTCGCCACTCGAATCTCCTCACTCTCCTTCAGAATACCGGATGCCCAGAGACGCTCAAACCCGTGCTTCATGAATGATGAAGCGCACTTCCCATCGCAGCCCATTTCCGTATAGTGTTGTGTGGACCCTTTGCGCGGCGGGGAACCTCCCAGCCGTCAACTGCGTGTCTGCTGATCGCCGCGCAGCACGCTTCCGCCCTTACCGGGCTGACTTTTCTAACGAAACGGGGAACTACCCTTATGGCAACTCGATCCACACGGCCGGCTGAAAGCACACCGAACTACACAGGCCCGTTTATTACGGTGGCCGTTCTGTTCTTCATCTTCGGGTTCATCACTAACCTCAACATGGCGTTGGTGCCGCACCTGCGGTCGATCTTCGACCTGCCCTATGCCTGGGCCATGCTGGCCGAGTCGGCATTCTTCCTCGCCTACTTCGTCTTCGCTTCGCCTACATCCAAGCTAATCGAAACCATCGGCTACAAGCGGACGATGGTCGTGTCGCTCTTCATTCAGGTGGTAGGCTGCCTGCTGTTCGTTCCCGCAGCAAAGTTGGTCAGTTTTCCGCTGTTCCTCACGGCCGTTTTCATCGTCGGAGCCGGCGTGACCGCGCTGCAGACTGCGGCCAATCCCTACGTCGCCATCCTCGGCCCTGAGCACAGCGCTCCCGTTCGCCTCACCCTGGCGCAGGCGTTGAACTCCCTTGGCGGTACCATCGCTCCGCTGATTGCTGGCGCGTACATCCTTACCGACTCGGCTGCCGTCACCTCCAAGGCTGCGATTGCCGATACGGTGCGCGGGCCCTACCTCGCCATCGCGGGCGGACTGCTCATTCTTGGTGTCACGGTTGCCTTCCTGAGCTTGCCGCAGATCGCGCAGACCCAGGCTTTTCGTCCCGCCAAAGAAGGTGACCCCATTCTGAGCCGCAGCATCTGGAGCTATAAGCACACCGTGCTCGGCGCTGTTGGCATCTTCCTTTATGTGGGTGTCGAGGTCGGCCTCGCCTCCATCGCGCCAAATTACTTCAAGACTCAGGGCATCGACACGATCAAGTCGGCATCGTTCCTGGTCGCACTCTACTGGGGCGGCGCGCTCGTCGGCCGTCTGCTCGGTTCGTGGATGCTGACCAAGATCAAGTCTGGCCATCTGCTTGGCGTCTTCGGCTTCGCAGCTCTGTTCTTCGTCCTCGTATCCATGTTCACCAGTGGTCAAGTCGCTATCTGGGCCATCGTGCTTTGCGGCTTCTTCAACTCCATCATGTTCCCGAATATCTTCGCGCTGGGTATCGCGGGACTCGGACCGCTCACCAGCAAGGGCTCGGGCCTCATCATGACCGCGGTCGTAGGCGGCGCCATCGTGCCTTACGCGATCGGCAAGCTGGCCGATGCATCGGGCAGCATCCAGATTGCGTTCATCATTCCCGCGATCTGCTACCTGTTCATCGCCTACTACGGCCTGCGGGGCTCCAAACCCACCCGCGCGATCACAGCGTAAGCGACGCCCAATACCTGCCACAGGCCCTCCGGCAACCCGGAGGGCCTGTGCATTTCCGGGCAATTCTTCTCGGCACAGCTCGCAACCCTCACCAAATCAATCATCGAGAAGCACAACAAATCTCGCACCGATTTCACTTGACCAATATCGCAATTAGCGATACTATTATCGCAATTTGCAATTGAATATCGGGCGTGCCTGAGCCAAAACCGGCCCGCGCCGCTCACGGAGCACGATGAAACTCGGCGAGAAAATCCGCTACCTGCGCGAGGTTGAAGGCAGCCTTCGCGGCCTCAATCGCGCCATGAATCAGCTCGAACTGGTCCGCGCCATCGAGGCCGAAACCAGCGCTAAGCTGAGCCAGAGCTATCTGTCGCAGATTGAGAGTGGCGCACGGCCGCACCTGACCAACACCACTCGCCAGATTCTCGCGACCTTCTTCAAGGTGCATCCGGGCTACCTGGTCGACGACCCCGAGGGCTACTCGCCGGAACTGCAGAGCGACGTGCGCAACCTGGAGGACAAGCTCGACCTCTGGCTTGTCTCCGGTGCTGAACGGTTCCGGCGCGACCCGGAGCTGAAGGAGGCTCTGCTGACGCTGGCTCGCCATGAGCAGTCGCGCGAGTGCCTGCTTTTGCTCGAGTCAATTCTTGAAACCCCTGGCCTGCTGCCGCGATTGATGGACGTATTGCGGCCGCCGGCTGAAACCAAGACCAACGAAGCGCCGAAACCTGTGGCACGCAAACGGGGAGCGCAACGATGAACTGGGAATCCTTTTATCTCATCTGCTTTCTCATCGGCCTTGGGCTGAGTGTGGTTTCTCTGCTGGGCGGCATGGGCCACTTCGGTGGTCACGTGCACGTTCCGCACATGCCCCACGCAGGCCACGGCCTTCCGCATGGAGTTCATCTGCCACACGCGCCGCAGACAGCAGGAGGTGACATCGCGCAAAGCAGCGCGACGGTTCCCTGGTGGAACACCTTCTCGCTGATGATCTTTCTCTGCTGGTTTGGCGCGGCAGGCTATCTACTCACCCGCTACGGTGGCTTCGTCGCATCGGCTGTGCTGGTGCTCGCCGCAGTCTGCGGGTTCATTGGAGGAACCCTTGTTTTTTTGTTCCTCACCAAAGTTCTGATGCCACACGAGCGCGAGCTCACGGCAGACGAGACGGATGTCATCGGTGTTGTCGGCCACGTTTCGTCGCCCATTCGTGCAGGCGGCATCGGAGAGATCGTCTACGAGCAGCTCGGCGCGCGCCACTCCGTGCCAGCCCGCTCTGACAGCGGAGAAGCCATTCCCAAACAGGAAGAGGTCTACGTTGTCGCCTACGAAAAGGGTGTGGCCTCAGTGCGCCGCTCGGAGGAACTCATCTCGAGCGTTGACCGCTGACCACTGACAACTTTTCAACGAGGTTTTTGGAATGAGCAATACAGCTGTGCTTACGACCGACATGGCCATCCTAGTGGGCATCTTCCTGCTTGGATTTCTGGCGAAGCTGTTCCCGCGGAACCGCCGCAACGCCGGCCATAAGTAGTCAAACCATTCACCGATAACCTCCCGGCAAAAGGACCGGGAATGCAATGGACAACCAGATCATTCTGATTGCTGGACTCGGGCTGTTGGCGCTGATTTTCCTGTTGGGTGTATTGGCCAGGATGTACCGCAAAGCCGGCCCCAACGAGGCTCTCGTTGTTTACGGATTCCGTGGACCACGCGTGATTAAAGGCCACGGCACAGTGATCTTCCCGATGGTGGAGAACTGCCGTGAGCTCTCGCTGGAGCTGATGAGCTTTGACGTGGCTCCGCAGCAGGATCTCTACACCAAGCAGGGCGTCGCCGTCACTGTCGAAGCCGTCGCACAGATCAAGGTGCGCTCTGATCAGGCTTCGATCCTGACCGCTGCTGAGCAATTCCTCACCAAAACTCCGCCGCAGCGCGAGGGGCTAATCCGTCTGGTGATGGAAGGCCACCTGCGTGGCATCATCGGCCAGCTCACGGTGGAACAGATTGTGAAGGAACCTGAGATGGTTGGTGAGCGCATGCGCGCCACCTGCGCTGAAGACATGAGCAAGATGGGTCTCGAGGTGATTTCGTTCACTATCAAGGAGGTACGCGATAAGAACGAGTACATCTCGAACATGGGCCGCCCCGACGTGGCGCGCATCAAGCGCGACGCCGACGTGGCCACGGCTGAAGCGGAGCGCGACACGGCAATTCAGCGCGCCAATGCGCAGCGCGAAGCCGCCGTTGCCAAGGCACAGGCCGACCAGGATCGCGTGATTGCAGAGACTGCCTCTGCCGCACGCCAAGCCGAGGCGCAGCGCGACCTTGACATCAAGAAGGCGCAGTTTGCCGAGCAGAGCCGCCGTCAGCAAGCGCAGGCCGACAAGGCCTACGAGCTGCAGACCAATGTGATGCAACAGCAGGTCACGGCTGAGCAGGTAAAGGTGCAGCAAGTCGAAAAGGAAGGTCAGATCAAGGTGCAAGAAGCCGAAATTCTGCGCCACGAAAAGGAGCTGATCGCAACTGTCCTGAAGGAAGCCGAGATCAACCGCCAGCGCATCGAAACGCTCGCTGCAGCGGAGAAAGCTCGCCTCACTGCAGAAGCCGAAGGTCGTGCATCGGCCATCCGCACGCAGGGCGAAGCCGAGGCCTCGATCATCTTCCAGAAGGGCGAAGCAGAAGCCAAGGCGATGAACGTGAAGGCCGAGGCCTACCAGGAGTGGAACCAGGCCGCGGTCGTCGACAAGCTGCTCACGAATATGGCCGATGTTGTTCGCGCTATGTCTGAGCCACTCGCCAAGGTAGATAAGATCACGGTGGTCTCCACTGGCAACGACGGATCAGCCGGCGTGAATAAGATCACCGGCGATATGACCAAGATCGCAGCGCAGGTGCCTGCACTGTTTGAGGCGCTGAGCGGCATGGACATCAAGCAACTGATGTCCAGCGTGAAAGCGATCAAGGACAAACCCGCGACACCGGAGAGCTAGCTCCGGCAGCGGCTAACTACGTTCAACAGGCAGCGCCGCACGCAACTGCGGCGCTGCCGGAACCGCAAGAGCGGGATGAACAGTACGACACGATTTGGTTGATTGAACATGGCGCTGGCGTTGCAGCGCGTGAAAGTTAGTGAAGTAGAAGGAGGGTCGTCATGTCCTTGCTGGATAGAGTGAGCATGTTACTTCGCGCAAATCTGAATGAGCTGGTCGAGAAGGCCGAGGATCCGGAGAAGCTTCTCAAGCAGGTGGTGCTGGACATGGAAAACCAGTTGCTGCAGGTCAAGACTCAGGTCGCAATCGCAATCGCCGATCAGCATCTGCTTGAGAAGAAGCGCGGCGACCATGAGCAGCAATCGGCAGAGTGGCGCCGCAAGGCCGAACTTGCAGTTGCCAAGGGGCAGGACGACATGGCGCGCGCAGCGCTCGAGCGTGCCCTCAGCCACGACGAGCTCGTCAAAGGCTTCACCGAGCAGGCTGAAGATCAGAAGCAGGAAGCCGACAGCCTGCGCCAGGCCTTGCGCAAACTCGAGCAGAAACTTAGTGAGACGCGCGCACAATGTGAGATGTTGGTGGCCGAACATCGCCGGGCCAAGGTCGTTGGCCGTGCCACAAAGGCGCGCCAGAACGTTGGGACAAACCAGCAGCAGGCCCTTGGCCGCATGAAGAGCAAAGTGCGCGTGCAGTCCGCACAAAATGCGGCGACGGGAGAAGTCTTCGCCTCAGACACGCTCGAGGATCGCTTTAAGTCTCTTGAAAGCGAAGACAAAGTCGAAGCTCTGCTGAACGAAATCAAAGGCCGGCAAACAGTCCAATAGCGCCGCTCGTAACCTGACCGGAACGCGAATTCTTGCATCCATTGGCGCAGCTCCGCGTCTAAAGAGGGAGTGGCATTTTTATGAACGGACCACGCCGCACACTCACAATGTGCGGCGTGTCTTTCGCTCAGGCTGACTTTTGTCGCCGTATGGGTCAACCTTTCAGCTTCTCCTAAACCCGGTGAATGGATGCGATTGAGTTCTACTTGTTTCCCGCTTCTTACCGCGGCCGCCTTTTTGGCTGCGACGCTTTCTGTTTCCGCGCATGCGCAGGCTGACTGCGCAATTGGGGCGCCGTGCACCCACATCGCACAAACTGATTCGGGCGAGATTGCTATTGCAACCGATACGGATAGCGAAGCAGAGCAGGCAAAGAAGCGCTCTAATCTTCCCGACGCACCACCGGCGCAGACCGGCACAGTCAGCGGCACAGTAACAGATCCAGACGGCGACATTATTCCTGGCGCTTCCGTGCAGCTTGATGGCGCAGCCCGCTCCGATCAACAAATCAAGACCGCCAACGACAGCGCTTTTTTTCAGTTCACAGGCTTGAAACCCGGCGTCGCCTATCACGTCACCATCACTTCGCCCGGCTTTGAGAATTGGGCATCGCCGAACTTTACCATTAACGCCGGCCAGTTTTACGACATGACAGGCATCGTCCTCAAGCTCTCCGGCGGCACTTCATCGGTTACGGTCTACTCGTCCACTGAGCAGATCGCCACACAGCAGGTCATCGTCGAAGAGCAGCAGCGCGTCCTCGGCTTCATCCCCAATTTCTATGTCGTGTACGACTCCAAGGATGCCGTTCCGCTGACCACAAAACTCAAGTTCAAGCTGGCCACGCGCGTCTCTGTTGACCCTGTCAGCATCTTCGGCGCAGCCTTTCTCGCGGGCATCTATCAGGCCGCCGACACGCCCAACTACCAGCAGGGCTGGAAGGGCTACGGCCAGCGCTTCGGCGCAGTCTACGCTGATGGCCTCACGGACATCATGTTCGGCGGCGCCATTTTGCCTTCACTCCTACACCAGGATCCGCGCTACTTCTACCAAGGCACTGGCACCGTGAAGTCGCGCATGGTTCACGCGCTCTCGAATCCGTTCCTCTGCCGCGGCGACAATGGCAAGACTCAGATCAACTACTCCAGCCTGGGCGGCGATCTGATCTCCGCTTCCATTTCGAATGCGTATTATCCTGCATCGAATCGTGGCGCAAACTTCGTATTCTCGAACTTCGCTATCAGCACAGCCGAGCGAGAGGCCAGCAGCCTTCTGCAGGAGTTCGTAATCCGCAAGCTCACACCGAGCGCGAAAAAGCAGCAGTAGCAGCACTTCCCGTTCAGTGAATCGGACTGTTTAGAGTTGCCGCTTTTCTAGTCGTCCACCTTGCAGGTAGTGTCTTTCAGCCCCATTGCGCGCAGCATCGTCATCGCTGGGCACCAGTTGGTAAAGGCCGATTTCAGCAAGTTGGCGCCCATAAAGGCTGTGAGCCAAAGCCAGTAGTGCGAAACCCAGTGCGCCAGGCACAGCGAGATCAGCGCCATTGCGCCCGCAATGGCGCGCAGTACGCGTTCTACGGTCATTAAAGTGACTCCTCCGTAACAGGTTGAATATCTGCTTCTCCGCTTTTGCCGGACTTGAGAATGTAATAAAGCACGGGGACCGCAAGGCGTGACAGCACAGTCGAAGCGACTTCTCCAGCAACAAGCGAGAGCGCCAACCCCTGAAAGATCGGGTCGAACAAAATCACACTCGCGCCGACCACCACAGCAGCTGCCGTCAGCAGCATCGGTCGGAAGCGCACCGCACCAGCATCGATAACCGCTTCGCCCAACGGCATTCCCTGCCGCCGCCGCAGTTCGATAAAGTCCACCAGGATGATCGAATTGCGTACGATGATTCCCGCGCCGGCGATGAATCCGATCATCGAGGTAGCCGTGAAGAACGCACCGAGTATTGCGTGCGCAGGCAGAATTCCCACCAGTGTAAGCGGAATCGGCGCCATGATTACCAGCGGCACAGCGTATGACCGAAACCAGCCAACCACGAGCACGTAGATGAGCACCAGCACGGCTGCGAATGCGAGGCCAAGATCGCGAAACACTTCAATCGTGATGTGCCATTCACCATCCCATTTCATCGAGTAGTGCTCAGTAGCGTTAGGCTGTGATGCGTTGTAGCGAGTCAGTGTGTACCCCGCTGGCAGCCTGAGTTGATCGAGCGCGTGATTCATGCGAAAAATCGCGTACACCGGGCTCTCTTCGGCTCCGGACACATCGCCTGTTACATACACCACACGTCGCATGTTTTTGCGATAGACGCTCGGCTGCAGCGTTGTCGCTGTCGCACGGGTCAGTTCACGCAGCGACACCATGCTGCCATCCGCGCCCTTCAAGCGAACACTCGCAAGAGCATCGAGTGAAGAGCGATCCGCTCGGCTCAACTGCACCTGGACCGGCACAGTCTCAGCGGCGTGCGAATCGTGAAGCAGCCCTACCTGCTCGCCGGCCTCTGCAAGCCTGATCGCTTGCACCACTTGCACACTGCTGATGCCGTGCAGAGCAGACTTCTCCTCGTCGACCGCAAAGCTTATCTTCGGCTGTGGATCCTCAACGTACCAGTCCACATCGACAACGCCCTGCGTCTGCGCGAAGATCTGCTTCACCTTCCGTGCCACATCGAGTTGGCCGTCGAAGTCTGGACCGTAGATCTCCGCAACCAGCGTCTGTACCACCGGCGGCCCCGGCGGAATCTCGCTCACCTTCACGCGAGCACCGTAAGGTAACGCCAGCTCATCAAGAAACGGCCGTACGCGTTTTGCGATGTCATGGCTCTGTGCCTTGCGGTCTCCCGCAGGCACCAGATTCACTTGGATGTCTGCCTGGTTGGGCTGCTGACGCATGTAATAGTGCCGCACAAGCCCATTGAAGTTGTACGGAGAAGAAGTGCCAGCATATATTTGATAGTTGGCAACTTCTGCCTGCTCTGCGAGTTTGTGGCCCAGCAGCTGCGCCACGTGCGTGGTCTCTTCCAGCGGTGTTCCATCCGGCATATCGACAATTACCTGAAACTCACTCTTGTTGTCGAACGGCAACATCTTCACGTGCACAAGCTTGAGCGGAACCAGTGCCGCGGCAGCCATCAGCAGCCCAATAATCAGGGCCAGAAATCCAAACCGATACTTCTTTGACTGAATCAACGGCGACATCACGCGTCGATACAACCGCGTCGTCCAGTTTTCCTTTTCTTCTACCGCTTTTGACTTTCCGTGCGAATGTGGCAGCAACACCATCGCCGCCCACGGCGACACCACAAACGCAACAGCAAGTGAGAACAGCATGGCCGATGACGCACCAATTGGAATCGGCCGCATGTAAGGTCCCATCAGCCCGCGGACAAACACCATTGGCAGAATCGCCGCAATCACGCCGAACGTCGCAAGAATAGTTGGGTTGCCCACCTCGGCCACTGCTTCGATCGCCACCGCATTCAACGGCCGTCCGTGGTTTTCCGGCAGCCGGAAATGACGCACCATGTTTTCAACAACGACGATCGCATCGTCGACAAGGATGCCGATGCTGAAGATGAGCGCGAACAGCGTGACGCGATTGATCGTGAAACCGTAGAAGTAAAAGACTGCAAGAGTTAGTGCCAGCGTTACAGGAATCGCAATCAGCACCACGCCTGATTCGCGCCAGCCAAGAAATACCGCGACCAGAAGTGTGACCGACAACGTCGCCAACAGAAGGTGCTTCAATAGTTCATCTGACTTCGCCTTTGCCGTCTGCCCGTAGTTGCGCGTCACGGTGATTTGCAGATCCGGCGGCAGCGTTGTCCTGCGCAGCTCGTCTATGCGCTTCAATACTGCGTTTGCAACGTCGGTTGCATTCGCACCTTTGCGCTTGGCTACAGAGAGCGTCACTGCAGAAACTTCAGCTCCTGCGGCAAGACCAGGAGACTTATTACCAGCCCCTGTACCGTACAACACATAGTTCGCGGGTTCCGCCGGACCGTCCACGATCTGCACGGCCGCATCGCGCAATAGAATCGGCCGCCCTCCTTGCACACCAACGACGACTCGCTCCAGATCTTCTTTGCGCTCTATCGCGTTTCCCGCATCTACGCGAACCTCATGATTATTTTGTGCAAACTCACCCGCCTGCACGCGCGCATTCGCAGCACGCAGAGTCGAAACGACAGAATCCGGAGTGACGCCATAAGCGGCCAGCTTGTTACTACTCAATTCGACTCGCAGTGTGCGCGGCTGCCCGCCGACCATCCGAGTCTCTGAAACGTTGTCCACCTGCTTTACGCTCTGATCGATTTCCGCGGTCATCTGCCGCAGTTGGTAGGCGTCGTAGTTCTTTCCCCACACCGTCAAGGCAAGAATCGGCACATCGTCAATCGAGCGTGCTTTGATCATCGGTTGCGATACACCTTGTGGCAACCGGTCGAAGTTTGAGTAGAGCTTGCTGTAGACACGAATCAGCGCCTCATCCTGCGGCACGCCGACCAGGAAGCGCGCAATTACCAGGCTCGACCCCTCGCTGGATGTTGAGTACACATACTCGACGCCGGGCAACTCACGCAACAGCTTTTCGATTGGAATGCTGACACGCTCTTCCACTTCCGCAGGCGTTGCGCCCGGCATTGCCGTTGTGACGTCGAGTATGGGAACCACGATCTGCGGTTCTTCTTCGCGCGGAATCAGCATCACCGCGCCGATGCCAAGCACGAACGATGCGACGACAATCAACGGTGTGAGACGCGAGTGAATAAAGGTGCCAGCAACGCGCCCTGCAATGCCGCGAACTTCACTCATGGCCGTGCCTCGATGCGCGCGCCACCCAGTTCGCGATCACCTGGCGATAACACGATCTGCTCCCCTTTGTTGAGGCCTGACAGCACTTCAACCTTGTCTCCGCTGGCGTTGCCAAGCGTCACATAGCGCAGCGAGGCTATCCCACACTGATCGAGCACCCACACGCTATGCAGCGACCCATGCGTCACCACCGCAGACTGCGCCGCCATCACCGCCATACGCTTCGATCCCGCTAGCGTTGCCGAGCCGTACATACCTGCACGCAGATCTTTCTCGGCCGCCAGGTCGATCTTCACCAGAAAGCTGTGGCTCGCCGCATCCGCAACTGGCACAATCTGTGCCACGCGTCCAGGCACGGACTTCGCATCTAGCGATGGAATCGCTACCGCAATCAGCGCTCCCAGTCTCACAGAACTCAAGCGCGACTCATCAACGCTGACCTCAAGCTGCAGCTGCCCCATGCGATCCACATCCACCAACGGCGTTCCGGGCATCGCCATTGCACCGGGGTCTACGTGCCGCCCCGCCACCACTCCCGCAAAGGGAGCGACGATCGCCGCATAACCAGCCGTCGTTCGAGATGCGCTGACCGCCGCATGCGCACTCTGTACCTGCGCTTTCTCCGCTTCCAACTGCGCCGCTGCTGCCTGCGCATGGTGATCCATCTCGTCATATTCCTGTGGACTCACACTCTTTTGATCGCGAAGGATCTTGTACCGTGCCAGCGTAGACGCAGCTAGATTAGCCTGCGACTGCGCCACAGCAAGCTCATGCTCGCTCTCTGACTCGCCGGCACGCGCGCGCTCCAGCTCAGCCTGGGATACTGTGCCGTCGAGCCGCACTAGCAACTGCCCAGCACGCACCGTGTCTCCTTCGCGAACAAGCACGGCCTCAACGCGGCCCATCGTCTGCGCAGCCAGGCTCACCGACTCGCGCGCATGCACCGTGCCCACTGCAGCTGCGTCATCCGGCGCCTGCTCCAGCGTCGCCTGTGCAACCGTGAGTCCGCTTACCACCGGCGTGGAACTTGTTGATTTATATCCCGGAGAACAACTGGCCAGCGACCACATCAGGCCGCACGCCAGCAAAGTTGAGAATAGTCGCAGCGCTGGTATCTTCATTGCAGATCCTCAAGATGATCGGGCGAGAGCGTGCCCATGGCCGCACGCAGATCTACCCAGGCCAGGGTGCTCCGAAACGCCGATTGCCAGTAATTCGCAGCACTTTGCCTTTCTGCATCCTCGGCACGGAGCAGGTCTGTCACCGTTGCCAGTCCCGCGTCATAGCGGTTGCGCAGGATACGCAGGCTCTCTTCGCTCTGCGCCTGCGCAGCCTGCGCCACATCGAGCATGCGGCCAGCTGCCTGCTGCGTATACCACGCGCGCGTTACCTCAAGCCGAATCGTGTCGTCCGCCGCATCCACCGCCGCCTGCGCGCGCTGCGCGCTGATCCTCGCTAATTCCAGTTCGTCTCGTCGGACCAGCGGCAGGATATTGAGCTTGATCTGAACGCCAGCCGTCCAGTTATTGCCGCCCGAGCCAGTAAACGAATTACGGTCTGCCTGCCACGAGCCAAATGTTTCCACTGTCGGACCAAGGCCAGCACGCGCTACCTGCACTCCGGCGTGCGCTGCTGCTTGTTGCTTCGCAAGACTCTCGCGGTCTGGCCTGTGTTGCACGGCGCTGGCCATGGCATCCGTGAGCTGCGGTACGTCGAACTGCTTCACTCCGAAAGACTGAATCTTCCGATCTTCTTCGGCGACGGGCGCACCCATTGCACGCTCCAGCTCGGCCCATGCGATTGACAGATCGCCTTCCGCGGCAATCTCCTCTTGTTGTCGAGCCGCAAGGTTCGCTGATGCCGAAAGCTGGTCGGCCTCTACCGCAACACCAGCGGTCACGCGGCTCCTGCTTGCAGCCAGCAATGATTCAGCCGTCTTCACCTGGTGCTCGGCTACTTCCAGCTGCCTGGCCGCCAACAACACGCCTTCGTACGCCGCCACCACACGGTACACCAGCTCTTGATCCACGCGCGAGGAGGCAGCTTCAGCGCTCGCTCCCTGCAGATCCGCCTGACGAATGCGAAAGTGCGACTGCCCCATGTCGAAGGCCCGCCAGTTCCCGCTCACTCGCGTGGTGAAGTCATTGATCGGCGTCGGCTTGTTCAAGTTGTTCAGAGCAAAGTCACTCTGCGCGAAACGCTGCTGACGCAAGCGTGTGCCGAATGCGTAGACAGGGTCATTGCCGCGCATGATCGTCTCGTCAAACGTAAGCACCGGCAGCAGCGCCGTGCGTGCCTGTCGCGATGCAACCTTAGCTGCCGTGCGGTCCAGGCGAGACATCCGCCGTTCGGGGCTTTTATCCAGCGCGAGCATTACCGCCTGCTGCAACGTAAACCCGTGCGGCGCAACCTCCTGCGCCAGTCCATTAGGCCGCTGCACAAGAATCAAGCCTGCCAGAAGAAACAGTTTTGAGGGAATCTGCATCGGACTTTCCAAAAGTGCCTTCATCGCAACAAATCCACACTGCTGGCAAGGTGTTACACTCGGCACGCAATTTTTATGTTTGTCCGTCGCACGCGCTCCGGCAGGAGCGGCATAATAGTAGCGGCCCCGATTGTGGCCTGTTACTGGCTTCCTTCCCTCACGGGAAACACGCAGTCTCCCGTGATCTGCAGTTCTTCCGTTGCCGACTGGATTTACATCACCCACGTGGTAATTTCATGGTGCGATCTTCTGCATTCGGCCAAAGCAGCAGATCGAAACTCTTTAACCACGCGCGCGGCACAGCAACTCCGGCCACACTGTCGTGTTTAAATGCTGCGTGCACGTAAGAATCCCCCAAGGAGTCGTAAGTATGAATTCCACTCGTAGTTTTGCCTGGTCCAGCGCGCTGGCGCTGGCAGTTGCTCTTTCGCTCGGCGGTTGCAAGTCGAGCACGCCTCCTCCCGCCGATCAGAATGCTCAACAGCCCGCAGCGGCCGGACAGCCCGCGTCGGGCCAGCCGGCCACAGACCAGTCGTCCAGCGCTCAGCCATCCAACGCTCCCGCAGCGGCAGGTTCCAGTGCGCGCTCCACCGCCGCACGCACGCCAGCTGCACCGCCCCCGCCAGCTGTGGTTGAGCTGCCGGCCGGAACCAACATCCGCGTCCGTCTAGATTCGGATCTCGGTTCGCAGAGCTCGCAGCCTGGCCAGGCCTTCAGCGCCACCGTGGCCGAGGACGTGATGCGCGACGGCCAGGTCATCATCCCCAAAGAGTCCCGTGCAGACGGCACCGTGATCGATGCCAAGCCTCTCGGCAAGTTCAAGGGCGGCGCGCTGCTCTCCATCCGCCTCGACAGCGTACACACGCGCTGGGGCACTTACCCTGTGCAGACCAGTTCCATCAGCCGTGCTGAAAAAGGCAAGGGCAAGCGCAGTACTGGATTCATCGCCGGTGGCGCGGGCCTCGGCGCGCTCATCGGCGGGCTGGCGGGCGGCGGCAAGGGCGCAGCGATCGGTGCGCTTGCGGGCGGCGGCGCAGGCACGGCGGGCGCAGCTTTCACAGGCAACAAGCAGATCGTGCTGCCGGCTGAAACACTGCTCACCTTCAGCCTCGATCACTCCGTTCGCATCACAGAGCAGTCCCAGGCTGCGCCTGGCCTGCAACAGCGCTAACCCCACTTTCCATTGCCCCTGCAGACGCACAAGTGCACCGTCTGCAGGGGCCTTTCCTTTTCACACACAACCGAAAGCCGCACATCTCTGCTATTGTGATGCGGAGTTGCGAACATGGCCTCGCAACTGCACGTCATTCAGCTCTGTTCAGGAGACCTGCATGTCCCGGTTCATAGCAGTCGTGTTCGTCCTGTTAGTTTCCACAGCACTCTTCGCGCAGCAACCGCAGCCCACCACCGCCGCGCAGGCTCCCAACTCCGACACGAGCTACATCGACGCCCAGGGCTCCGCGCACGTCACGCGCATCGTTCCTGTACCGCAGACCGTCAGCCCTGAAGCGCAAAAGATTATCGCACGCGCCGAACCGGACCAGGGTCCACGGCAGCCGCTCTCTGAGCGCCGCCGACTTACCGACGAGTACACCGCCCGCGCCCGCGTTGAGTGGACAAAGCTCTGCCCCAACACCATCGCCGATACCGTCATCGCCGGTGTACCAGTCCACATCGTCACGCCCGACGGCCTGCCCGACGCCAATCGCAACAAGGTCCTGCTCAACCTGCATGGCGGCGGCTTCAACTCCGACTCGGGCTCTTATACCGAATCGATCCCCATCGCCAGCTACGCGCACATCAAGGTCGTCGCCGTCCTCTACCGTCTCGCACCCGAGCATCCCTTCCCCGCTGCGGTCGATGACTCGATCGCCGTGTACAAGGAGCTGCTCAAGACTTACAAGCCCGATCACATCGTCATCTACGGCACCTCCGCCGGTGCCATCCTCACCGCCGAAGTCGCGGCGCGCATCAAGCAACTCGGCCTGCCGCTACCGGCTGCCCTCGGCATCTTCAGTGGGCTCGGCGACTTCGCCCACGCCGGCGACTCTATGGCGCTCTATGCACTCCGCGGTTTTGCCGGGCATCTCGACCCGCCCAATCCGCTCGAGCACGACACCGCCTACACCGCTTCTACCGATCTCAAGAACCCCGTTCTCTCGCCAATTTACGGAGACCTCTACGGCCTGCCGCCCACACTCTTCATCACCAGCGGCCGCGACCTGCTTTTGAGCGGCACCATCAATCTTCATCGCGCCTATCTGAACGTCGGCGTCGATGCGCACCTCGTTGTCTACGATGCGCTGGCACACGCCTTCTGGTACGACCCCAAACTCCCCGAAGCCATCGAGGCCAACCACATCATGGCTGACTTCTTTGTGAAGCACCTCGCGCAGTAGGGGCATTTCCAGCGCGTTTATGAGAGTTCCCTAAGACCGAACACGCAATCATGGGGGCAGGGTTGCTGCATTGCAGGATGCATGCCCGCCTCTCAACCATATCCGTTCGCGGCTAACCTCACGCAGCTTGCTGACCGCTTCCAGCGCGCCCTCGCGCGGAATCCGCACAACGCAGAGGCTCTTGTCGGCATCAGTCTTGTAGCTCTGGTCAGCGGTCAAACCTCTGCTGCAGTCGCCATGGCACAGGCCGCCGTCGCTGCCGGCCACAGCCTCACTATTGCGTGGATCATGCTCGGCCAAGCGCTGAAGTCCGCAGGCCGGACCGTTGACGCCGCCGAGGCTTACAGTCAAGCCGTTGCGCTCGATGGCCTGTGCGTGCTGGCGCACACAGGTCTCGGCGAGTTGCACCTTGCAGCAGGCGATGCAGGACGTGCGCTCGCTGAGTACGACCTGGCCCTCAGAAGCAATCCGGCACTTGCTGCCGCGCACGTAGGACGCGGGCATGCGCTGGCATGGCTGCGCAACTACCCGGAAGCACTGGCCTGCTATGAACAGGCGCTGGTCTTTTCGCCGCGTCTGCCTGAGGCAGAATTCGCTTGCGGCTTCATCCTTGCGCGACAAGGCAAGCGCGCACAAGCCGTCACTCGCTACCGCCGCGCTGTCTATCTGCGGCCAGACTTCGCTGCAGCGTGGATGAACCTTGGTTGCCTGCTACGCGATGAAGGACAGGATCTCTTTGCACATGCTGCGCTCGAACGCGCTGTACAGTTGCGTCCCGACATGATTGCAGGATGGCTCAACCTCGCCCTCGTGGAACGCGACCGGGACAACATTGCAAAGGCTGAAGAATGTCTGCGGCGCGCGCTCTCTCTCGATCCTGCCAACAGCAACACGCTTGTCGCCTGGGGCCAGTTCCGTCTTGCCGCGCACGATCTCCCTGGCGCATGGGATGCCGTGAACAAAGCCCTCGCACACAGCCCCGATAATCCCGAGGCCGTGAACATGAAGGGGATTCTGCTGCACACTGAAGATCGTCTTGAAGAAGCTGTTGCTGCTTTCCTCCGCGCCGAAGCGCTCGGTTGCCTGTCATCGCCAAGCAATCGCGGCAATAGCCTCATGGACCTCGGTCAACATGCAGAATCACTCGCCGCCCATCAGCTTGCCGCTGCTCAGGACCCGCACAACGCCGGCTCAGCCTACAATCTGGCCCTCACCGAACTCCGACTAGGCGAATGGCAGCAGGGCTGGCCGCGCTACGAGGCCCGCCTGCGTTTTCGCGAAGTTGTCCGCAATCCTATGCACTTCCAGCAGCCGCGCTGGCAGGGCGAGCCGCTCGCGGACCGCCGCATTCTGCTCCACGCTGAGCAGGGCTTGGGAGATGCCATCCAGTTCTGCCGCTATGCACCGTTGGTCGCTGCACGTGGTGGCTCGCTCATCCTCCAGGTGCATCAACCCGTCGTCCGCCTCCTGCAATCTCTCGCCGTCGTGCGCTCCGGCCAGGCCGTTGTCATACCGCTCGGCGCAGCTCCTCCGCCCTTCGATCTCGAGTGCCCGCTCATGAGCCTGCCCGCCATCTTCGCCACCACCGTTGATACCGTGCCGTGGGCGGGCGCCTATCTCGCCGCCGACCCAGCGCTCGCCGCAGAGAAGCGCGCGTGCTTCTCTGCGCAAGGCCTGCGCGTTGGCATCGCCTGGGCCGGCAACCCCCGCTATCGCGCCGACCGCCGCCGTTCGATGCAACTCTCCACGCTGCTGCCGCTGCTGCGCGCATTTGGCGCCGACTGGGTCTCACTGCAGAAGGGTGAGGCCGCCGATCAACTCACGGCATTACCTGCCGATCTTCCATACAACATCCACATCTACGACGGCTCCAGCCGCGACGCAGATCTCGCCGAGACTGCCGCGCTCGTTGAGACTTTGGATCTTGTAATCACCACGGACACATCGATAGCGCACCTCGCCGGCGCTATGGGCAAGCCAGTCTGGATACTGTTGTCCCATCTCGCTGACTGGCGCTGGATGCAAGACACGGACACTTCACCGTGGTATCCCACTGCGCGCCTCTTCCGCCAGTCCGCCCCCGGTGACTGGCCAAGCGTCTTCGCCCGCGTCGTAGCCGCCCTCACGCGCTTCACATCCTCGCGTGATCGCTCGCAAGCTGCAGTTCCTACTGTATTTACACCCATGCTACCCGAAATCTCGCGCTCCTCCGGGCACGTCGTCCTCTGAATCGCTGCCACGGCTGCATATTTCGTTCCTGCTTCCTGCATATTTGCTCTTGACGATTTTTACTCTATTTTATAGAGTACTCTCCGACACGTACCAAGGAGAAAGGAAGCGATATGAACAGCGAACCCTCCGCCGCAGCCACACCGCAAGACCTGAACGCCCGATTGCAGCTAATCGAGGAGATGATCTCTGAAGGCCGCCGCTCCACTCAGAGCTGGGGATGGACTTTCCTTCTCTGGGGCGTTGCTTACTACGTCGCCATCTTCTGGGCTGCATGGAGCGTGAACCCATGGAGCTGGCCGGTGAATCTGTTTGATGGCAATCACTGGGCCTGGCCTGTGACCATGTTCTCCACTGCCGTGCTTACCCTTGTCATCGGCACGCGCCGCAATAAAGGCAAACCCCGGTTAGCCATCGGCCGCACCATCTCTTCCATCTGGTTCTCAATTGGCATCTCGATGCTGCTCTTATTCCCCGCGCTCAGCATAGCGGGCCGTATTGATCATCACAGCTTCATCGCCATCGTCTGCGCGATGCTCGGCGTTTCCAACGGCGCCTGCGGTATGATCCTGCGCTGGCCCGCCGAACTGGCCTCGGCCTGCGTCTGGTGGTGTGCTTCGATCTTCGCTTGCTTCGGCTCCGAACAGCAGGCCGTTACCGTCTTCCTCGTTGCAATCTTTCTTTGCCAGTTCGTCTTCGGCGCTTACGCCATGCTGCTCGAAGCCCGCGAGCAGAGGGCGCATGGGGCGGTCCATGCCTGAGCTACCGGAACTCGACCCCGTAATACACGGCAAGCTGCGGCTGGCACTGATGTCATTGCTGGCTGGCGTCGAGACAGCCGATTTTTCCTGGCTTCGCGAGAAGACCGGATCGACCGACGGCAACCTTGGCGCACAGCTGATGAAGCTCGAAGAAGCCGGCTACGTGCATGCGAAGAAGCGCTTTGTTGAACGCAAACCGCAAACCACATACCGAGTTACCGAGAAAGGCCGCAAGGCGCTTGCGGAGTACGTGGCTGCGCTGCGCAAACTTCTTGGCGGTATGATCGACTGATATCCGTTGCAGCCAATCACGCCGCCGCACCGCCAAGCTCTTGCCGCACCCGCCGCATGATGCCGAGATAAAACGCAAGATTATGAATTGAGTTCAGCGTCCCGGCCAGCGGTTCAGCCGCCTGCATCAGGTGCCGCAGGTACGCACGCGTGTAGCGCCTGCACACCATGCAATCGCACTTTGGATCGGGCGGTGTCTGGTCCTCGGCATACTGGCGGTTCTTGATGTTCACGCGCCCCTCGCTGGTAAACAGCAGTCCATGCCGTGCCGCACGCGTCGGCAGCACGCAGTCCATCATGTCGATGCCCATGCGCGCGTACTTCTCAATCTCATCCGGATAGCCCACACCCATCACGTAGCGCGGCTTGTCCTT
>DATMUN010000191.1:0-4123 GCA_035563895.1 Occallatibacter sp.
CGCCGTGTTCGCGATCGTCGGTGGGCGGGCGGCTGACGAGGTCGTAGCCCTCGGCGCGGTCGAAGACCCAGAGGACGTAGAGGTGCGAGAAGCCTTCGATGTCGGTGAGGCCGGGCTCGAAGTCGCGGAGCAGTTCGAGAGTGCCTTCAGTGGGGTGTTGTGCGCCGAGGCCGCGGGGGATCTCGGAGGTGGTTTTGTAGGGGCTGCGGACGTAGCCGATGGGCTGGGGCTCGAACATGGCGGACCTCAAGGACGATTGTAGGCGAGGCCTGCGGTGTTGCGCCGCGATGCGAAGGGCAGCGAATGATCTGTTGCAATCAACGGATCGAAATGCGACAGTGGGCTGGCCAACCGAAATTCCCCGGAGGACAGGCATGCCTGAAACCGAGCGCGCAGAGTTGAAGGGTGATGAGCCTAGTGCTCCAACGTGGGCGACGGCCATTCCGGAGTTGTTTTACGACGTAGTAGCGAGGATTCTGCCCGGGTTCTTTTTCATTTCTCTAATGCTTGCCGGAGCATTGATCATTCGGTTCTGCTTTGTCGACGGCAAGATTTTGCAGGAAGGCGATCTGAAGTTCATTCCTGCTTCACTGCTTGCCGGTGCGGTGTTTTTCTGGAGTTGGACTGCGGGTTTGCTGCTCACTTTTCTTGGCGGTTGGCTGAGCCGGGGAGCCGGGTCGCGGGACGTCAGCATCGAGATCCTCAGGAAACAACCGAATCAGGCTCTGCTGCGGATCGCGCGGAGGGAGGGCATTCTGCCTCAAGACGAGCATGAGTCGGATTCCGCGCACGCGAAGCAGAACACAGCGCAGTTGTATCAGGACATTCACGAGTATCTAAAGGCCAGAAGAATCGAGTGGAGAAGCATCTTATCGAAGAACCAGGCGGAGGTGACGTTTTACGAGAACATCACTGCGGCGCTGGTTGTCTATCTTGCTGCGATGCTCATCACTGCGGCATTTCTGATATGCGCTTACTGGGCGGATGCTTCGATTCTTCCGGCGCTACGAGCAGGCGGGCCGCACTGGATACGCGTGCTGGGCGCGGTGTTGTTCGGGCTTGTTCCGCAGTCTGTGATGCTGGCGGCAACGATCTATTCAAGACAGAAGAAATATCGCCGCTTGTGGGAGCGCCACATTTCGATTCTTCGCGTGGCGTTGCACGGCAAGTTGCAGAGCGCGGGCGGCCGCGCCGCCGAGTCCTGACATCGATCGGGCCAGAAAATTTTGCCGCGCCCTGTCTCGGCTATGTGAGCGCGCGGTCGAGGTGGGTGTAGCCGCCGTCGACGACGATGTGCTGGCCGGTGGTGTGCGCGGACTGCGTGGGCGAGAGCAGGAAGACAACGGCTGCGGCGATCTCGGTGTCGAGGGTCATGCGGTGGCCGAGGGGGATGCGGCTGGTGATGCGGGCCAGCTCGGCGTCGGGGTCGCCGAGGGTGGAGAGCCAGCGGCGGTAGAGAGGCGTCATGACCTCGGCGGGGAGGACGGCGTTGACGCGGACGTTGTGCGGGGCGAGCTCGGCGGCCCACTCGCGGGTGAGAGCGAGCTGCGCGCCCTTGCTGGCGGCGTAGCCGGAGGTGCTGCCCTGGCCGGTGAGCGCGACTTTGGAGCTGATGTTGACGATGGCGCCGTGCGAGCGCTTGAGCGCGGGAAGCGCGGCGAGGGCGAGGGCGTAGTTGTGTACGAGGTTCTTCTGGAGGCTCGCGACGAAGGCTTCGACGGTGCCGGAGGCGAGGCTGACGCCGTCGTTGATGCCGGCGTTGTTGACGAGGCCGTAGATGTCGCCGTGGGCGGAGAGGATTTCTGCGATGGCGGAGTGGCAGCGCGCGGTGTCTTCGAGGTGGGCTTCGACGAAGTGGCACACGGGGTTGGCGGCGTGCTCGGCGAGGAAGGGCTCGATGTTGGCGGAGCGACGGGCGAGGACGACGACGCGGGCGCCCTCGGCGAGGCAGGCGCGAGAGATGGCGGCGCCGATGCCTGCGCCGCCGCCGGTGACGACGATGAGCTTGTCTTGAAGGGCGAGATCCATTTGGCCGAAAGTATAGCGGTGCGGCCTGTACGACGACGAGTCGCCGCATTGGCTTGCATGGACCGGATGCCCGGCGCGTCTTTATACGGGCGCTATGGTTTGGGCGGGGCGGCTCTGCTATGCTGCACTCGAATCTGATCTCAATTTGAGTAATTCGGTGGCGCTCGCGCGCGAGGATGCGTGTGCCTGCCGGAGGCTGGGATGTACCTTGAACGCCGAACGACTGCGCATCGCTCCCCTGTGTGTTTGTCTCGTGTTGTCGACCTTTGCTCAGGCTTGTGTGGGTGCTGAGCCGGATACGAAATCAGCGGTGCCGGTGAGGGCGCTGGAAGATCTGAATCTGAAGGGTGGGACGGCGGACAATCCGCCGTTTACCGACACGTGGCTGGGTGCGGACTCGGACTTGCGCAAGGCGATGTTTCGGCACGGGCTTTTGCTCCGCATGGGCGCGAATGGCGCGTATATCCAGAACGCGATCGCGGCACCCGTGAACGAAGATGCGGTGAGTTATACGGGGCAGAGGCCGTTTGTGAGCGGGTCGCTGAACCCGGTGTTGACGTGGGACCTGCGGCAGCTGGGGCTATGGAAGACGCAACTGAACATAAACGGGCAGCTGCAGAAGGCGAACTGGGCTCCGGCGCAACCGGCGGCGGCGACGATCAGCACGGTGTATGTGTATCACGAGTTTGGCGAGGATCGGGCGGAGCTGAAGTTCGGCTACCTGACGACGGATTTTCAGTTCATTGGGCTGCAGGTGGGCGGGCAGGTGGCGTCTGGCGCGCAGGGCGTGTATGCGGTGCTGCCGTACGAGGTGGGCTTGTCGTATGGCGCGCTGGGTGCGCCGACGGTGACGCTGAAGGTGCGCGGGCCGGTGGGATTTTATGCGAAGGGTGCGGCGCAGCGGGCGGGCGAGCCGGGATCGGAAGATGCGGCGCTGAAGCGAGATGGGCTGGGGCTGCGTTTTTTGCCGAAGGGCGACAAGCTGGTGCTGGTGGGCGAGCTGGGGCACAAGCAGCAGCCGGCGGTGGGCACGATGCAGCACTGGTATCGCGCGGGGTACATGGCGAACTCGACGCCGTACACGAGCCTGAAGACGGGCGAGAAAAAGAGCGGGAACTATTGCGCGTATGCGCTGGCTGACCGGCAGGTGTGGCAGCCGGATGAGGCGAGCACGGGTCGCGGAATCTACGCCGGCGCATCGGCGATGGTGGTTCCGGCGGACCTGGACACGTATCGGCTGTACTACGAGGCGCGTGTGTATGCTCCGGCGCCGTTCAGGTCGCGGCCGGGAGATTTTGCGTCGGTGGTGGCGTCGTATACGGCGATCAGCCAGGACAAGTTGAGGACGCTGGCGGCGGAGGGCAAGACGTTCTCGCGGGCGAGTGACTCGGTGACGGGGAGCTACACGCTGCGGCTGGCGCGGGGCACGTATGCGGGGCTGGGGTTGAGCTATGTGAAGGGGCCGTCGGTGACGCCGAAGACGGCGGCGGCGCTGACGTTTACGGCGCAGACGAGTGTGTTCTTTTAGGCGAAGCGTAGTGTGCGGTTCCGGGGCTAAAGCCCTGTTGCTGTAGGGCTGTTTTTCAGGGCCAGAAGGCCTCTGCGGGCGGTTCTTGCACGGCAAAAGCCCTGCTAGGCGCGCCTGCCCTGCAAATTTTCTGAATGATTCCGCCCGCCTCCTGCGTCCAATGGAGGTATGGCAAGCTCGATCTCATTGCCCGCCTCCGTTTCCGTTCGGCCCGGCCCGCTTCCGTCGGTCCGGTTTCTGCTTCGCCTTGAGGGGCTTGCGGGGGCCGCCATATCGCTCGCGCTCTACGCACGCTTCGGCTACGGCTGGGCACTCTTCGCCGGTCTCTGGTTTGTCCCCGACCTCGCTCTGCTCGCGTATCTCCGCAACGCCGATCTCGGCGCCCGCGTCTACAACGCGCTGCACTCCTACGTCACGCCCGCCACGCTCGGCCTCGTCGGGTTCCTGCTCCACGGCAATCTAGCCATCGCCGCCGCCCTCATCTGGGCCAACCACATCAGCATCGATCGCCTCTTCGGGTACGGCCTCAAGCATCCCGAGAGCTTCGGCGCCACCCATCTTGGTTCC
>DATMUN010000192.1:0-2669 GCA_035563895.1 Occallatibacter sp.
CAACTTCCAGATGCAGAGCGGCCTGCCCTACTCACTGGCGCTCAGCAGCTATAGCTCGTACAAGTCGGTGCTGACCGGCTGGAACGGTTCGGGCGGCACGTCGTTCATCCCGATGATCGGGCCGAACACGCTGCGTTACCCGCGCCGCATCGTCGACGACCTGCGCGTGCAGAAGGAAGTCTCCTTCACCGACCGCTACAAGCTGCAGCTGATGGCCAACGTGTTCAACATTGCCAACCACCAAAACGTGGACGGCATCACTAACACTGCGTACGTGTTCTCTTCGTGCGGCAGCAGCTGCCCGCTGCAGGGCACGGCAACCTACCAGTCGAGCACCTTCCAGCAGGTGACGAGCTCGAACAACAGCGGCTTCCTCTACACGCCGCGGCAGATCGAAGTCTCGACGCGCTTCACCTTCTAAACCGGAGCAATCCCAACAGCAAAGAGCGGCAGCCCTCGGGCTGCCGCTCTGTTTTCTGCCGCATTGTGCGCGCCGCAGTTTACGGATAGATGCGGTGCAGCGTACGCGCAAACGGAATCGTCTCGCGCACGTGCTCCAGCCCGCAGATCCACGCCACCGCCCGCTCGATGCCCATACCGAAGCCCGCATGCGGCACAGACCCATACCGGCGCAGGTCCAGGTACCACTGGAACGCCTCCAGCGGAAGCTGATGCGCCTCGATGCGGCTCTTCAACAACTCGTAGCTCGACACACGCTGCGACCCGCCGATCACCTCACCGTAGCCCTCCGGCGCCAGCACATCCACGCAAAGCGCGAAGTTCGGATCCTTCGGATCGGGCTCCATGTAGAACGCCTTCACCGCTGCCGGATAGCGATGCACCATCACCGGCCTGTCAAACTGCGAACTGAGCCACGTCTCATCCGGCGAGCCGAAGTCGTTGCCGTACTCGAACGCATTCTCAAGCTCTCCCCTCGCGTGCGCCTCGTTCAGCATCTTCGCGGCCTCGTCGTAGCGCAGGCGCGGGAACGGCGGCGTAATCTTCTTCAGCTTCTCGATGTCGCGGCCGATCACCTCGAGTTCCGGCGTGCGGTTCTTGATCACGCTCTGCACGATGTGCGAGATGAAGTTCTCCGCCAGCTCCAGCAGCCCATCCAGATCGCAGTAGGCCACCTCCGGCTCGATCATCCAGAACTCGGTCAGATGCCGCCGCGTCTTCGACTTCTCCGCGCGGAACGTCGGCCCAAAACTGTACACCTTGCCCAGTGCCAGGGCCGTGGACTCGATGTAAAGCTGGCCGGACTGCGTCAGAAACGCGGGATCGCCGAAATAGTCCACCGGAAACAGCGTCGAAGTGCCCTCGCACGCCGCCGGCGTCAGAATCGGCGGGTCGGTGCGAATGAATCCGTTGCTGTCGAAGTACTCCTGCGCCGCACGCATGATCTCCGCGCGAATGCGCAGAATCGCCGACTGACGCGGCGAGCGCACCCACAGGTGCCGCCGCTCCATCAGGAAATCGACACCGTGCTCCTTCAGCGTGATCGGATACGGATCGGACTCCGGCACGCGCTGCACCACCTCGACGTTCTCCACGTCGAGCTCGTAGCCGCCAGGCGCCCGCTTGTCCGCGCGAACCTTGCCCGTGACAATGACCGACGACTCCTGCGTCAGCCCCTTCAGTTTTTCAAACACCTCAGCCGAGACACTCTTCACATGCGCTACGCCCTGCACAGTGCCAGTGCCGTCGCGGAAGATGGGAAACAGCAGCTTGCCGCTCTCGCGCGAGTTATAAAGCCAGCCCTTGAGCGTCACAGACTGTCCCTCGTGCTTGCCAAGCGTGGCAATGGTAGCCACCGGCGCGGCAGCCGGAGTTTCTTGAGTAGCAGGAACGGTTTCTTCAGCCATAAATGATTGCTCTTTCTGCGCCACGCGCCACATCCGTTCCCGGCGCGCGCGGACTCTTCAGGATAACGCCTGCCGGGCTCGCCCGCGGTACGCAACCCTGCCGCCGGGTTTATCGTCAGTAGCAGTATGGCGAACAACAGCAAAACTCCCCGCCCCTCGCCCGAAGCTGAAGAGCTCTACCGCCGCTGGATTCAGTTCCTCGACGAGGAGTTCACCCGGCACAAGTCACCCGAGCGCCGCGCTGAGGTGGTCCGCGACCAGCTCTACCAGCTCTACCTCGGCCGTCCCCACGGCGGAAAGCTCAACCTGACGCTCTCCAGCGAGCTGCCCGGCAACGTCATGCGACTCGCGCTCGATCCCGAAAACATCACGCTTGAGGCCCAGCATTTTTCTGATGCCGACTGCGATGCGTTCAACGAACGCAAGCCTCTGCTCTGGTTCTGGCAGATGTTCGACCGCTCGCCCGTCGGCCTCAACCACTGGCTGGGCATCCGCTTCCGCTGCATGCTTGGCCGCCACCTGTTCGCACACATGGGCAAGGGCGTCAAGATCTTCCACGGCGTTGACCTTACCTACGGCTACAAGCTCTGGATCGGCGACAACGTCACCATCCGCCAGCGCGCGCTCCTGAACGACCGCGGCGGCATCCGTATCGGCGACCGAACCGTTATCGGCTCATTCGCCCGCGTCTATTCGCACGCTCACAACAATCCGCATGACTTCGACGAGGTAACCTTGCAACCCACCGAGATCGGCGCAGGCTCGCGCATCGCCAGCCACTCCATCGTTCTCGGCGGATCGCAT
>DATMUN010000193.1:0-8443 GCA_035563895.1 Occallatibacter sp.
CAGCTCGCGGCCGTCGCGATAGGGGCTGAGGTGGCCCGCGTTGGCGATGACGACGCGGCCATCCGCGTAAACACGCGCGCAGAGGCAGGTGGCGAAGCAGGGGGCCGCGTCGAGCTCGGGAACCTGACCAGGCGAAGCTACGGCGCCGAGGAGGACGCGGTTGAGGTGGGCGAGGATGACCCCGGGATCGTGCGAAAGCTCGTTGCGCAGCGCGCCGACGAGCGTGGACGAGTTCATGGCGGCCTGCAGGCCCTTGCCGCTTACGTCGCCGACAACGACGAGCAGCGAGTCGTCTGGCAGCGGGAGGACCTGAAAGAAGTCGCCGCCGACGCCGTGGATGGGCAGGTAAGCGCTGTCGAGCATGAAGTGCTTGTTGGACGGGAGCTGCGTGGGGATGAGCAGCGACTGCACGCTGCGCGCGGCGGCGATCTCCGCCGAGGAGCGCTGCTCACTCTGCGAGATGCGGATGAACCGGTAGACGATGACCGCAACCAGCGAGGCGAGGAAGATGGAATACGAGATGGCGCTGACGCCGAAGACGACCGGGCCAAGGTGGAAGCGAATCGAGGCGTACTGGATCGGGATCCAACTGCGGCTGGCGAAGTAGTCGAGCAGAGTATCGGCCGAGTCCGCGGTTGAGGCGAGGAGGAACGGCACAAACATCACGCCGGCATCGGTTCGGCCGGAGCGCCAGGCGCGGAAGAGCAGAGTGCAGACGAGGGCGACGAAGACGATTTCGGCGGCGACGGCAAGGACACCGCGCGGAAGCGGCCCCGGAATAAGACGAAGCAGAGGCAGGCAGAGCACGGCGATCTGCACGGTGCGAACAAGGCGGCGCATGGAGCTCTGCGTGAAGCGGAGAACGAACTCGAGTGTGACGGCCATGAAGATATGGCCAGTAAAACTGCCGAGGATACGCACGGTGCCGAGTGCGGAGATCCCGAGGCCGTATAGAGCGTCCACAACTGCCCCGGCGGCGACGGAGATTCCGAGGAAGCCGAGCCAGAGATACTCCGAGTGGCTGCGCTGCGCGAGATAGAGCGCGAAACCAAAGCCAGCCAGCGCCAGAAAAAGGACGCCGAGCACAACGTCGGCGATGGCCTGCTGGCTCCACTGCTCATCGACTGCGAGGGCGATGTGCTGGGCGAGAAGTTCGGAAGGGCCGGCCTCGACTTTGGTGAGCAGGCCACGGTTGATCTTTATGTCATCCCCAGCCCAAGAGCGGATTGCCACGTCAACGGAGCCGGAAGGCGGCAACGGCACCAGGAACGGCGGCGACTGAATCATAGAGAGGCTGTCAGTAGCCATGCCGGGTGTGGTGCCCGAGGCGACGCCGTTGATATAGACAGCAAGCTGACCGACGTAGTTGGGCGCAACGAGCAGAGCCTGCGCGCGAAGGCCGTTGGGTTCGAGTTGCATGGCGGTGAGATGGACGCGGTACCAGGCAAAGCCGGAGTAGGACTCGATGCCTTGCGATGAGGTGGTCCGGCTGAGCGTAACGGCGCGCCAGCTGGAGTCGTTGAACGAGGGGTCGGCCCAGCGCGGGTCGTCGCCGAGCTGGAAGCGCCACGGGCCGTCGATGGTGAGCACAGCCGGAAGCGGCGCGGGCTGTTGTGCCGGCTGAGCGCGCAATGGAACGCGCAGCAGCGCGGCGAAGCAGAACACGAAGCACAGCGCCACGACTCGCGAGCGGGGGATCATGCGTGGTCCAAGTGTAAAACGGGCGGAGATGGCAAGGCCCGGCAAAAACAGCCGGGCCTTGCGATTTTCCCGCGCAAGAGAACTACGCGGCAGTGATAGAAGCAGTTCCCTCGAACAGGCGGAGCTAACCGCGGCGGCCGCGAACGGCTTCCTTGGCCTCGGCAGGGCCGTCGGCGGGAACCTCGGGGATGTCTGCCTTGGCTGCGCCGATGTTGAGCTTCTTGCGAACCTCGGCGTCCATGCGGGCGAAGACTTCCTTGTTCTCCTTGAGATAGGTGCGGGTGTTCTCGCGGCCCTGGCCGATGCGCTCGCCTGAGTAGCTGTACCATGCGCCGGACTTCTCGACGATGTTGTTATTGACGGCGAGATCGAGCACGTCGCCTTCGCGCGAGATGCCCTCTCCGTAGAGGATGTCGAATTCGGCCTCGCGGAAGGGCGCTGCCACCTTGTTCTTGACGATCTTGACCTTGGTGCGCGAGCCGACGACCGTGTCGCCTTCCTTGACGGCGGCGATGCGGCGGATGTCGACGCGGACCGAGGAATAGAACTTGAGCGCGCGGCCACCGGTGGTCGTCTCCGGGTTGCCGAACATGACGCCGATCTTTTCGCGGATCTGGTTGATGAAGACGAGCGAGGTGCGGGACTTGGCCACCGTGCCGGTGAGCTTGCGCAGGGCCTGCGACATGAGGCGGGCCTGCAGGCCGACGTGGGAGTCGCCCATCTCGCCGTCGAGCTCGGCCTTGGGGACGAGGGCGGCGACGGAGTCCACCACCAGCACGTCGATGGCGCCGGAACGGACCAGGGCTTCGGTGATTTCGAGGGCCTGCTCGCCGGAATCAGGCTGTGAGACGAGGAGGTTGTCGACATCCACACCGAGCTTCTTGGCGTAGGCGGGGTCGAGGGCGTGCTCGGCGTCGACGAAGGCGGCCATGCCGCCGTTGCGCTGGGCCTCGGCGATGACCTGGAGGGTGATGGTCGTCTTGCCCGAGGACTCGGGGCCGAAGACCTCGATCACGCGGCCGCGCGGGAAGCCACCGACGCCGAGAGCGGCGTCGAAACTGATGGATCCAGTGGAGATAACCGAGATCGGCACAAGAGCTTCCTTAGAGCCGAGGCGGACAATGGAGCCCTTGCCAAACTGCTTTTCAATTTGAGAGAGGGCGAGTTCTACAGCTTTTGCGCGATCGTCAACGACGGCCATGGGGGTGACTCCTGAGAAGAAAGAGCTCGCCCGGCGCGGCCGCAAAAAAATGCGGAAAGTGCGCAAAGGCCAGCATTGAATTCGATGGGATTGTAGCAGGCCCAGAAGGGGAAATGATAGCGAAAAGCGAAGAAAAAGGGAAACTTTTCTGAGTCCCCTTCAAACTGTGTAGGCGCCGATGCGGGTTTCACGCTGGGTAAGGGCGTCGCAGGCGCGGTCGAGGGTCTCGTAGTCGGCGTCGTGGTCGCGGCGGAAGGTGCGGAAGGCGTCTTCGCTGGCCCAGCGATCGATGGTGAGGTAGAGGCCGGAGACGTAGGCGTCGCGGAGCAGCTCAGTACCGCGGTAGTCGACCGAGGTGCGGAAGAGCTGGGCCCAGGAGCCCTCGGGACCGTAGGCAGCTTCAAACTCAGCAATCTTCTCTTCTGCAATCTCAAACTGCCAGACGACTACGAACATGCGTGCGAGCCCCTTGCGCTGGGATGCATCCATGGTAGCGCATGGCCCATGAGCTTTCCGGTTGCGCATGCCACACCGTTGCGCGCCACGCGATCTATGATGGGTGCGAGTTTTTTCGGGGCGCAAGCAGCGCTCTGTTTTTTCGCGCTTTGGCGCGGGTCGCAATCACAACACAGCACACACCGAGGGGGAGACGTGGCAGGACATGCGGAGCAGTGCGGGAGCCCTTTGAGCGCGATGGATCGCAGGGAGTTTTTACGGCTGGCGATGATGACGTCGGCGATGCTGGCGGGCGGCATGGAGGCTGGCGCGGCAACGAGTGTAGCAACGGTAAGTGCGACGCCGAAGTTTGCGGCGCTGACGGAGCTGGCGCCGGGCGCGGTGAAACCCGAGGGTTGGCTGAAGCTTTATCTCGAGAAACAGGCGGCGGAGTTGGGCTCGCAGTTGGACTCGATCTCGTGGCCTTTCTCGGCGGCCTACTGGGCAGGGCTTGAGGAGGGCGAGTCGTGGTGGCCGTGGGAGCAGAAGGCCTACTGGCTGGACGGCGCGATGCGGCTGGCGCTGGTGCCTTATGGCGCGACACATCTGCGAGTGACGATCTTTCCTGAGGTGAAAAAAGCTAGAACGGGCAAACCACGGAAGCGCGGCCACCAGCGGTGCGCCGCGCTTTGCTGTTTTTGCAGCTAAGAATTCGGTTGCCGCGGTTTCCTACCCAAGCTAGTATGCAGTCGTTCCCTATTCGTCAAAGTTCCCCCCAAATCGAGGAGGTCGTGATGAAAGGTCTGGCAGCAGCGACCATGTTTCTGACTGCTTGTCTCTGCTGTGCGCAAGAACCGGCTGGCACGAAACCAGTGTTCCTGATGGAGGGACTCAGCGATTTGCATCATCCGGTTTCAACCGGAAATGCAGAGGCGCAGAAGTACTTCGACCAGGGTCTGCGGCTGGTGTATGCCTTCAATCACGATGAGGCCGCGCGCGCATTCCAGAAGGCTACGGAGCTCGATCCGCATCTCGGCATGGCGTGGTGGGGATTGGCGCTGGCGGTGGGGCCGAACTACAACATGCCGGTCGATCCCGACCGGGAGAAGCAGGCCGCTGACGCTGTGGACAAGGCGCGGGCATTGAGCGCCAATGCTCCGCAGGCCGAGAAAGACTACATCGATGCAATGGCGAAGCGCTTCTCGCACGACACGAAGGCCGATTATCACCAGCTTGATGCGGACTACTCCAACGCGATGCGCGCGCTGAGTCACAAGTATCCCGACGATCTGGACGCAGCCACGCTGTTTGCCGATAGCATGATGAATCTGAGGCCGTGGCGGCTATGGAACGCTGACGGGAGCCCGGCACCGGGCACGGACGAAATTGTGGCAACGCTCGAAGGCGTGTTGCGCCGCGATCCACACCACATTGGCGCCATGCATCTCTACATCCATGCGGTGGAAGCGTCGCCGCATCCGGAGCGCGCCCTGCCGCAGGCGGACCAGATTGCGCAGCTTGCACCGGCCGCAGGACATCTGGTGCACATGCCGTCGCACATCTACGAACGCACTGGCGACTTCAGCGGCGCTCGCGAACAGAACGCAGCCGCCGCAAAGGCAGACGAGGCTTACACGGCCGCGACCGGCGTGCAGGGTATGTACATGATGATGTACTACTCGCACAACCTGCACTTTGGTGCGATTGCCGCCAGCATGCAGGGGCGCTGCGCTGCGGCGCAGGAGTCGGCAGGCAAGCTGGCCGCGGCAATGCAGCCGGCGCTGCACGAGATGCCGATGATGGCTGCACCGTTTCTCGGCATTCCGGTGGTGGTTTCCGTGCGTTGTGGGCGATGGGATGAGTTGCTCGCGATCCACGAACCAACAGAACCTGTCTCCGCTCTGAAGGCGTTCTGGCTGTACGGACGCGGCATGGCATTGGCCGCGCGCGGAAGACTGGATGAAGCGGAGGCGTTGCATCTGCGTCTGTCGGCGCTGGAGCAGGCGGAGCCACGGGAGGCGATCTTCATGCCGCCGGTGGAGAATCACTCGTGGCAGATCTATCAGCTCGCGGATGCCATTCTGTCTGCGCGGATTGCTGCGGCGCGCGGCAGAACGCAGGATGCAGTCACGCTGCTGGAACGGGCAGCGGCCGAGCAGGACAAGCTTCTCTACAACGAGCCCGCCGACTGGTACTACCCGGTGCGCGAATCACTGGGCGGAATGCTGCTGCGTGCGGGAGACGCGAAAGCGGCAGAAGCTGTGTTTCGCGAGGATCTCGTGCAGAACCCGCGCAACCCGCGCTCACTGTTCGGGCTGGCCGAGGCGCTGAAGCGCCAGCAGCGCGACTATGAAGCGTCGTGGATTCGGCAGGAGCTTGAGAAGACTTGGCAAGGCGCTGACGTAGAGTTGCGTGTCGACGATCTGTAAGACCGGCGCGTGCGCACTTCCAGTGCCGACAGAAGAGCGGTCGCTATTAAGTAGCCTGCTTCACCAGAGCCTCAGCGAAGTGGAGCGCGTGTTTGTGACCTAGCTGTGCGATCTGCTCGCGGCAACTGAAGCCGTCGGCGACGATGATGGCGTCGTCGGGCGCGTTGGTCACGGCGGGGATGAGGCTCAAGTTGGCGATGGTCTTCGAGACCTCGAACTTGTCGGCTTCAAATCCAAACGGGCCGGCCATGCCGCAGCAGCTTGACTCGATGGGCTGGACGTTTGCGCCTGCGGCGCGCAGCAGTGCGATCTCCGCCTTGGGTCCGCCAAAGACGGCCTTGTGGTGGCAGTGGCCGTGAATGAGCACGGTCTTTCCAGCGAGGCGGTTGGCGGCGAAGTTGGGGGCTTTCGACTGCAGCCAGTCACCGATGAGCCAGACGAGTTCGCGGAGCTTCTTCGCGCGGGGATCGTTGGTGAAGAGCTCGGGGAGTTCGTCCTTGAAGACGCTGGCGCAGCTTGGCTCGAGAAAGATGAAGGGCAGGCCCGCTTCGATCTCGGGTGTCATCGTATCGAGCACGTTGGCGAGATAGCTGCGCGCGGTGTCGAGGTGGCCGAAGTCGTAAAGCGCGCGGCCGCAGCAGATGTGTTTCGTCGGCGTGCGGACGGAGAAGCCTGCTTCGGTGAGGATGGACTCGGCAGCCTGGAGAGATTGTGGATGGTAGTAGTTGTTCCATGTGTCTGGCCACAATAAAACGGTCTGCTGGCATGACTGTGGTTGATCTGCGTAAGTGCTTTCCCCGGTCTCAGAATCGAGACCGGGGGCACCCGGAGTTTGTGGCAACGACGCGTTGGTTTTGCGCAGTTTGGTGTAGGGCTTGGGCGCTAGCGAGGGCAGCTGAC
This sequence comes from Occallatibacter sp., assembly GCA_035563895.1. Classification (GTDB taxonomy): domain Bacteria; phylum Acidobacteriota; class Terriglobia; order Terriglobales; family Acidobacteriaceae; genus Telmatobacter. The sequence goes on from DATMUN010000193.1 coordinate 6,667, forward strand.
GTGGCTGGGCTACGCGGACGATGTGTTTGATGAGCGGGCTGGTGATGGGCCCGGTGAGCACCATGTTGGTAAGCGCGGGCGTGAGTGCACCGAGGCGCGCGAGCTTGTCTGCAAAGCCGAAGACGTAGTGATTGAGCGGGTGCAGGCGGCCTTTGTAGCGCTGGGCAAGGTACTCGGACTTGTAGGCCGTCATGTCGACCTGCACGGGGCACTCGGTCTTGCAGGCCTTGCAGCTCAGGCAGAGATCGAGCGCCTCATGCACGGCTTCGCTCTGGAAGCCTTCTTCGCGCAGTGCGCCGGCGAGCATCTCCCATAGCAGGCGGGCGCGGCCGCGTGTTGAGTTCTGCTCGAGGCCTGTGGCGCGGTAGCTGGGGCACATGACGCCGCCTTTGGTGTTGCGGCAGGCACCGACGCCGACGCAGCGCTCGGTGGCGCGCTCGAGTGAGCCGTGGTCATCGGCGAAAACGAAGTGCGTTTCAAGCGGCGTGTGCTGGTGCGGCTGGCCGTTGGGTGCGGGGCCGTGGCGCAGGTTCTCGACTGGGTCGTAGACGCGTACGGCGTCGACGAGCTTGCCGGGGTTCATGTGGTTGGTTGGGTCCCAGAGCGCCTTGAACTCCTGGAAGGCCTGGATGAGCTCGGGGCCGAACATCTTGGGCAGCAGTGCGGCGCGCGCCTGGCCGTCGCCGTGCTCGCCGGAGAGCGAGCCGCCGAAGCTGATGGCGAGATCGGCGGCGCGGTCGAGGAACTCGCGGAAGTTGCGCAGACCTTCGACGGAACGGAAGTCGAAGTTGATGCGCAGGTGGACGCAACCCTGACCGAAGTGGCCGTAGAGCGGGCTGCGGTAGTTGTACTCGCGCATGAGCGCGGTGAGCTTGCGCAGATAGGCCCCGAGGTGCGCGGGCGGAATGCCGGAGTCGTCCCAGCCCTCCCAACCCTCGGGCTCGCCGGGAACGAAGACAGTGGCGCCGAGCGCGGACTCGCGGACGTGCCAGACGTGCGCTGCGTCTTCTGCGGAGTACGTGCGCACGGAGGGGCGCGGCGACCACGCAGCGACGGCGTGGATGAGCGCGTCGGTTTTCGCTTGCACTTCTTCCTGCGTCCAGCCGCCCATTTCTACGAGCAAGAAGCCATCGCCTTCGGGCAGCAGCGCAATCTCGTCGAGAGCGAGACCTTTGCGGCGCATGAAGTCGATGAGCAGGCCGTCGAAGCCTTCGAGACCGATGGGCTTGAACTCGAGCACCTGCGGCACGGCGTCGGCGGCGAGAAAGCCGTCGTCAAAGCCGAGCACGGTAAGGATGCGGTGCGGCGGGCTGTCAGTAAGGTTGAGCGTGGCGGAGAGGACGGTGGCGCAGGTACCCTCAGAGCCCACCAGCGCACGGGCGACATTGAAGCCGCTCTCAGGCAGCAGCTCGTCGAGGTTGTAACCGGAGACGCGGCGCGGGATGCGCGGGAACTTCGCACGAATGTGATCGGCGTAGCGGTCGCGGATGCGGGCGAGGCCCCTGTAGATTTCGCCGACGCGGCCGCCCTCGCGGATGAGGCGGGCCAACTCGTCCTGCGATGTGGGGCCGACGGTGAGGCGCGTGCCGTCGTAGAGCACGAGGTCCATGGAGTGCACGTTATCGACGACCTTGCCGCCGAGCAGGCCGTGCGTGCCGCAGGAGTTGTTGCCGATCATGCCGCCGAGTGTGCAGCGCGAGTGTGTGGCGGGGTCAGGAGCGTAGGTGAGGTGGTGCTGCTCGGCGGCCTCACGCAGGCGGTCGAGCACGATGCCGGG
>DATMUN010000194.1:0-8028 GCA_035563895.1 Occallatibacter sp.
AAATTCAGCATAACAAAGCTTCTTGGTGCTTCAATCCATGCGGTCCGATTATCGGCAAACGGCATAAGTAGAGTGCAGTGGGCATCGGGCTCAGCACAACTAAGGTAATGTGTGCCACGATGTTTATAGGAGGAAAGACAGAGTTGCCGATGAAACTGAAGAAAGAACTCATCTATGCAGCTATCGACGGGTTCACGATCCAAAAGGCTCACCTTAACCAACGGATTGCCGAACTGCGCGAGATGCTCAACGGTGGCTCCGCACAGGCCGGCGCCGTGGCAGAACGTGAGGTTTCGGCAAGGCTGCGTTAAGGCCGCGGAAATAGGTCAGCCCAGGATTCGGCGCACTGGGGTTCGTCCGATTTTCAGCCGGCGGGCGATCTCCGCCTTGCTAACGCCGGCGCGGTGTAGCTTTCGGACCATTCCGGCGTGGAGTGCCGCTGTCTGAGGACGGCCCAGACGCTTCCCATTCAGCCGAGCCTCCGCCAAACCGGCGCGAACCCGTTCACGGAGCACGTCGTGTTCGAACTCGGCGAACACCGCCAGCAGTCCAGCCATGGCGCGACCGGCGGGCGTCGTCATATCCAGAGCTTCGGTGAGTGACACGAAGCCGACGCCCAGTTGGTCGAGTTCCTGCAGCGTAATGACCAGATCCGCCAGCGAGCGGCCCCATCGATCGAGTCGCCAGACCAACACGACGTCGATCTCCCGGCGGCGCGCGGCTTCCAACATGTTCTCGCGGGCTTCTCGCTGCGTTGCGCCGGAGCCGACTTCACGGACTTGCATGACGATCGTCCAGCCGCGCCTGGCGGCGTACTCCCGCATGGTCCGGTTCTGCATGGGGAGAGTCTGCTGGTCGAGTGTGGAGACGCGGGCATACAGCCCCACACGAATCATTTTCGTCTCTTTCCGTCGCTGGCCAAAAACCCTGCCGGATTTCGGCTTGCGGGACGTCGGTTTGGGGGGCATTTTGAGAGATCCGTTTCATATGGCCGAATACTATTCTTTTCGGCCATACAGGATTCAGCATACCTTAAGCCGCATCCAAGAGGGCGCCCTTCCGCGCCAGCGTCTCGCGGTAGTTCCAGGGCATCCATTCCGACGGCGTTTGCTTCAGTTCCTCGGCGTGCCGCTGCGACTGGTTCAGATAGTCGAACGGGTCGGCGCCGTTTAGCTCGCAGGTGTGAATCAGGCTCATGAACAGGTCGCCCATCCGAGCCCCGTTCCGATTCTTGTAAAACAGAGAGTTCTTCCGACTACGGAAACGTTTCCATAGTCGGAATTATGTGTACCCCGCGATTACGCGGAGGTGGACGAATCATGGTCGCAGGCGGTCGCTTCGGCCCCGAGTTTCCTTCGAATTGCGAAGTGCACATAATCATAATGCTTCCAGGAAGGCGAGCAGGCGGTCGCTGGGCCGGTATTGCCGAGACTTCGAAGCCGGCATTGTGATCTTCTCGATCGCGCGTTTCTTCATGGTCAAATCGGCCTCGACATACATGTGGGTGGTCGCTGTGCTTTCGTGGCCAAGCCAGAGGGCAATCACTGTGATGTCAACTCCTGACTGAAGAAGATGCATTGCGGTCGAATGTCGAATAAGGTGTGGGAAGACCCGCCGTTTCCGCAGACCTGAGCAACTCTGCCGAGCGATGGCCACGGCGGCGTTCAGACGCGAGCGAAAACCAGGCCTGGTCAGCCGCTCACTTCGGCGGCTTGGAAATAGAGGGTCGCCCCCCGCCGTGGAGATCTGGCGAAGCCATTCTGCCAGTTGCCGACGCGTATCTTTCCACAGCGGAACGACACGTTCTTTGCGCCCCTTCCCGTGAATACGCACCGTGGCGGTCGGTCCCAGTTGCAAATCTTCTACGTTGAGCCGGATGATCTCGGATACTCGTGCACCGGTGTTGTACATCGTCGCGAGCATGACGGCATCGCGATGACCGCTCCAGGAGTTGCGATCCGGAGCATTAAGAACGGCGGTGACTTCTTCTTGCGAGAGATAAGAAACCGGAAGGCGGTCAAAGCGCTTGACGGGAATGGCAAGGCTGTGGCTGATGGAAGCCAGAGCCATCGGTTCCTGCAGTGCCGCATACTGGAGAAACGATCGGAGTGCTGCTAGACGAGCATTCCGACTTCGAACGGAGCAATGTCTTTGCTTTTCGAGCGAGTCGAGAAAAGCAAGGATCTGTGGAGCGTCGAAATCCGCAAGTGTCAACGTGGCCGGCGCTCTTCCAAACTGTTGCTCGCTGAACCGCAAGAAGAGCCGAAACGCGTCGCGGTAGCTCAATATGGTTTCCGGGCTGGCGTTTCGCTGTTTAACCAGGTACTCGCAAAAATATCGCTCAACGAGCGACGGAAGGTCGGCAGTACGCGCGATGGTCTTGCTGGACACTTTATTGCTCCTTTCCGGCGCCGTAAACAAAGCGCTCGAAGCGTTCGCTTACCGTGTTCATGAGGTCAGGAATCGCGGTCACATACCAATACGTATCGGTGACCTTGACGTGCCCCAGATAGGTCGACAACGATGGCAAAGCCACTTGGACATCGATACCCTCGCGGTGCCATGCCAGAAGGCGGCGGCAAACAAAGCTGTGGCGCAGATCGTAAAGGCGAGGCAGCTGATACCCCTGTTTTTTGACCCAGCCCAGCTTACGACGCAGATATTGAAAAGCCCACAATGCCTTTTTGTAGGTCAGCGTAGAGCCATCATCAGATAGAAAGAAAGCAGCAGATTGTGGACTGTTCACTCGGCGGTCGCGAAGGCTCGCATATTCTCGCAGCGCGCTCGCCGCTGTCGGGTCTACGATGACGATTCGAGACTTCGAGAACTTCGTCTGTCGCACGGTGAGGACGTTGCCTTGCAAGTCCACGTCACCCCTGTTCAGCCGTAGGGGCTCGCGAGGCCGCATGCCAGTACATGCCAGCAGACCGAGATAGGTCAGGACAGACTGCGCGCGTAGTCCGCCCCGTGGACGCAGGTCGGTGGCTGACTTCAGGAGATCTTGGATTTCTGCGTCGGTGTAGATATGAGGGATGTAGCGATACTGTGCAGGCCCGAGGAGCCGATTTGGAAGGACTTCCGTGAGCGGCTCGACGGTCCGGAGATACCGGGCGAACGGCTGGAGAAGCAGAAGTCGCCGCGCGGCGGTGACCTGCTTCCCCGTCGATGATGACTGTGCCCAACGGAGGGCCACCTCCACCGTGAACGGCTTGCCCGTGGCTTCGCGATCGGCGAAGCGTGCAAAGGCTTGGAGAACTTGACCCGCGATGTTGAGATGGAAGCCGAACGCACGTCGTAGGGAGAGGTAGGCCTGGACGTGCTTCGTCATGGGAGTCGCCTTCCTCATCGGTCCCCCTTGATTGGCCAGGCCAAAGCGACAGCCGTTAAACGTGGTAAGTCGACCTTGGTATAGATCGCGGTCGTGTCCAGGCATTTGTGACGGAGCACGTCGGCGATCTCCTTGATGGATGCACCGCGCTGAAGCATCCGCGTGGCGGCTGTGTGCCGCAAAACCCGTGGTCCGGTCACCGTTGATTCTATTCCAGCCCGGGTGGCTGCTCGAAGAATCAGGTTCCCTATCGTGGAGCGTGTCATGCGTTGTCCGACAGGAGCGCGAAGCCGAAGAAATACCTCTCGCGAAGTTGTCTTGGGGCGCCCTCGACGGATGTACGCTGCAATCGCAGCACCGATCGCGGCGGTCAAAGGCAGTTCGTCATCGTGGCGGGATTTCGAGCCGACGATTCGCAGTATGCCTTTCCGCCAGTCCACGTCTTCAAGGCGAAGCCGGGCAACTTCCCGAGAGCGAAGGCCGAGGTCGAGTAGACAACGTGTGATGGCGTAGTCACGTCGACCCGCGACGGTACCGCGATCGAAGGCCGTGAGCAGACGTGCGATCTCTTCGTCCGTGAGCGCCGGCGGTAGAGACGCCAGCCGCCAACTGGCAGATGCCGGAACCGCAAGAACGAGGTCTTCCTTACATCTGCCGTGAAGCTGGAGAAAACGGAAATAGCTACGCAGAGAGGAGGCGAGAACCTTGGTGCTTGCCGCCTTGAGGCGAGCGCCCCGTTTCGCCAGATAAGATACGATGCTCTTCGGCGCCAGCCCGGAAACATCGATGTCGGCGTTGGGAAAGAACTCGTCAAGAAACTCCCGGACGTATCGGCGCCGATAGAGGCGTGTTGCGTCCTGCAATCCAGCTGTGTTGAGCATGTACTCGTCGAAGCGCCGGACTTCCAGATCGACACCTTCCATCTCCGTCTCTTCGGCAGGTGCCAGGTAGCCAGCGCTTCTGAGGATCCCAGCGAAGTGCCCGAGCCCGGCCCGAACCGTATTCCGTTGCCGCACGCCGCCGAACGGGCACTCGCACATCGGTTGATGGTGTGATAAGAAATCGGTGAAGTGGCTCTCTTTGATTTGTGAGGGACTGATGCGTCGTTTGGCCAACCAGAACGAGAAGTGAACCGCTCCCTGCTCATAGAAGGAAACAGTCGTATCGGCGTAGCCGAGGAAACAAAGCTTCGCTACCAGTTCCTTCACCGCCGACTTAAATCCGGCGTGAAGCTGTGGGTAGGCTTGCTTGATCGTGTTGGGGTGCATGAACGCTCCTTTCGCCGCCTGAGGGGCGGATGGAGGTTCATTGTTATGCTCACCTAACGATGCCGACAAGGGTCGAATCGTTGCCCTTTCGCGTCAAGTACTCCGCGTAATCGCGGGGTACACATAATTGCGATGTAGGATGGATTTCTTCAATGCCCTCTCACAGACATTGTTATCAAGTGGGGCTCCCGGTTGCCGCAGAAACAGAGTAAGTCTGTCCCAGTATTTTAGTAGGTAAGATATCGCCGCGCCCAAGCCGGAGTTCGGCTCTACTTTCCTCTCGTCGAACTGAGCGTTGAGCCAGGCATGCAGGGTTTCCATCACGGGCCCGCTGTGCTCCTGATGGAAGTGCAGGCGCTGTTCGGAGGACAGGCTCCGCACCCGCGCTACTTCGTCGTTCCCGTAGACCTCGCCCAGACTTTCTAATACGAAACGGCACTCCTGCGGAAAGTTAGCCGTCACCTCCACAAAGTGGCGACGGGCATGTGCGAGACAATGCCCTACGATGATTTCCAGCTTCTCGGGCAACTTGGGCAGATTCCGCGATAGTGCGTCGCACATCTGGATCGGCGCGTCCAGGCCCGACGCCCGCTGCTTCAATACGTCGGCGAGATTCTCTCCCGCATGTTTGCGCCCCGTGAAATACAGCCCGATCCGACAGCCTTCGTCGACGGTGGATACGATGCCGGTGGTGAACACTCCCGTACGTTCTGCTGCAATGTCCGCATCGCTCGCTGCGTCGCGGTTCAGCGATAACACGCGCATCGACGTATCGTCGTTATGCACCACATCGCCCTGGGCCGCCTGGCGTATCAACTCATCCATCGCGGGCTGGATCTGGACAGCGGTTTCCTTTACGATCTCGCACTGGGTCGCCGCCGGCAGCGGGATGCCTAGATTTTCCTGTAAGCCTTCGAGGCGATTCCAGGGGAATCCACTGCCGTAGCGCAGCAGGGCGATCATGCTTGCCGCCGTCTCGTCATACTTCTTCTCACCCGCGCCTTCTGGCGCTGCTGCTGTAAACACATCCCCACACAGGTTGCATCTCAACTTCTCCAACTCATACACCGTTGCGGCGAGGGGAGCCTGTCCGTTGATGCGCACCAACACGCCCGGCTCGCTTACGGAATAGACTTTGCCGCGATGACAATCCGGACACTGGTCGCCAGCCTTTAGCGAGGCATGCGGAACCTCGACCTTGCGTGCTCCGCGATACGCGTCTGCGCCATTGCGCCCATGCCCAGGGGCCGTACTCTTCGGTGTGCGCGGGGTGCCCGGAGCCTTGCCCATCTTCTCGCCCGTCTCGATGCCGGCCTGCTTTAACACCTTCTCTGTTTTCTCCGTGCTCGAGTGGCACAACAGCCGGCGCAATCCCTCCAGCGTCGCCTCACGAGTTTCCAGTAACTCGGTCACATAGTTCAGTGTGCGGATCGCTGCTTGTAACTTCTGGTAGCCTACTTCGCCCAACGCCGGTCGCACTCCCTCCAACAGGGCCTCTAGCTCCTCGCGGGAGACGTCGATTCTTGCAGTGCCCTCCGGGCCTGGCGGCTTCACTCTCCCTCCTGCAGCAACTCGTGAAAGCGGCGATGGAGTGGAAGCGCGAGCACCTCTTTGATCGACCGGTTCGGCCGATGCGTCTGATCGTCTTTGCCGCGCCCGGTGGTCCGCCCCAGCACCACCCAGTTCGCCGCCCGATAGCATGTCCCGCGGAAGCGCTCCGGATCAATGAAGGTTTCCAGAAAATAGATCGGGTGCCCGTAGACGTGCTCCCAATCCTGCGAGATCTGGCGGGCCATGCGGCCGAGGATATGCGACGCCAGGTGCGGTACCCTGACCCAGGGCAGAATCAGAAAGCGCGTGTTGTAGGCGAGAAAGCGAATGTTGCGTTGCCGCGCCTCGCCGCTCCAGCCGATAAAGTGGTCCCGGCTCGCCAGGTGTCGCGGCGCCGAACTCCACGCCAGACAGGCTACCGGCCGCCCCTGTGCCCACACCAGATACTTCAAGTGCTCGCCCACCGGCTGCTCATAGCGCAGGTAGTGAAACTGTTCCATCAGGCTATGGAGCAGCGGTTCGTCGGCTGTGCGCCGCACGAGTTGAATCTCGATCGGCCCCAACGCTCCCAGCGGCATCGTCAGTGGCGTGGTGTCGATCAGGACTGTTGCCGGCCGCGGACGCGCCGTGCGGCGCTGACCGACAATGCGCCAGCGCACGGGCGGCAACTCGATCTCGCCAGCCCGCTCCAGCATCAGCAGCAGACCGCGGCAAACCACGTCGCGCAATGCGCCGTTGGCTTGTTTCCATCCCAGCGTCTCACACAACTGCCGCGATAGCTTCCAACGGCTGCTGTCGGGATGCTCCCGGATGAACTCTCGCAAGAAGGCAATCTGCTCACGGTCGATCGTCTGCCCGCGATAGCGCCACGTTTCCGCTTCCGGCATAACCGCAGAATGCCAGAGATGAAAGCAGAACGCAAGCCTTTTCTTTGGAGATATTCAACTTACTTTTCGCCACACCGGCGCGGCTTCCGTGTCTGGATTACCCGCCGCCAACAGCAACTGCGCCTGATGTGCCTGCAAGGTCCGTGCTGGTTCAATGCCCGTCGGCCACCACTTGAAACGTCCTTTTGACAATCGCTTCGTCGCCAGCCAGAACCCTTGGCCGTCGTACTGCAAGATTCTGATGGCCGTTCCGCTACGGGACCGGAAAATGAACAGGTAGCCGGAGAACGGATCCGCGTTCAGTTTCTCTCGGCATAGCTGGGCGATGGCATCGATACCCTTGCGGCCGTCAATGGCCTCGACCGCAACCAGAATCCGTATCTGCGGCGCGATCTGAATCAAGACGCCACTTCCCACAACGCACGGCTCAGTGTGGCCACATCCGCCGGCGTGGCACCCTTCCAATGGATTCGCAGCTTGCCCTTGCGGCCTTCCAGCTCGATCGTGCACTCGCGTAGGTCGACGGTGGGTGGGGTCATTAGCTCCACAAACGTCGGCGGCATCGCTTTGCCCGGCACCGAATCGGCTGCCACCATTCGCCGTTTCAGCTTTCCCCCATCCAGATGCAATGCGGCGGCTGTCGCGTTGACGCCGTCCCGGCGGGCCACCTCCACCGCATCCGACCACAATTCGTCTGGTATTCGCTGCTTGCCCTGCCGATTCTGCCGCCAGTTCTCAAAGCGGGTACGGACTTCATCCAGATTGAGAGTATCGACTGATCTGCGGCGCCTCATCGTCATTCCTCCCTGCCGATCCAACCGGCGGAAGAACGACATTAGCAGTCATGGCCTGCCGACTTCATGCAGGCTTGCCGAAAGCTCACGACCCTCACTTCGGCACACGCGAAGATCTGCGCGACTTAGTGGATGCCGCACACCAACAGGGCATCTACTGCGTCCTCGATATAATTCTCAACCACGCTGCGAATGTGTTC